>NZ_LWBL02000011.1 GCF_001644195.2 Bacillus marinisedimentorum
TGTCAAAATAACTGGGTAATTTTGTTTACCCTTTGCAAGACTAGTGCCGTAACTCCCTGGTTTCACGCCAAAGCTGCCGCTTCCCAATATATTCACGCCAATGCCCTGGACCACCAGTTGAATTTCACAGGAAAACCAGAATTCCGCATGTTCAAGACCAAACTGGACAATAGCCTTTCTCGCAGTTTCATAAAAATACTGAGAAAAGCCAAAACTACTCCAGATTGGTTTCTTTTTTTATAAAAAGACAATCTATTTTAAAATACGCTCAACCGTTTCACGCCGGATAACCATTTTTTCACGCCAAATCAGCGCCTTTTCACGCCGTACCTGTATAGCTGTGTTGCGTGAGTGCCCTTTTCACGCGGGACTCCGTGTTTTTCACGCCAAACTCAGCACAATTCACGCGCACTATCCTGCATTTCACGCCGTACACACCCTCTTTCGCGCCGATGCGCCTGTTTCACGCCATACCGGCTGACTTTCACGCCGTAACTCCTGGTTTCACGCCAAAGCAGCCGCTTCCCAATATAATTACGCCAATGCCCTGGACCACCAGCTGAATTTCACAGGAAAACCAGAATTCCGCACATTCAAGGCCAAGCTCGCCAATAGCTTTTTTAATCTAATAAAAATACGGGTATAACAAATTTTATATAGGTGGAGAATGTCAAAACCCCTGGCATGTATGAACGGATATACAGTATATTTATTCACACTGGTTTATATTACTAATGAAATAGGCATTACTTCCTGTTACCATTTACGTGTACTGACTTTAACAGGAGGTATAGAAATGAAGAATGCTGCAATCATTTTTCTTGTGATCATCTTCACCCTTTCAGGCATGTCAGCTGCTCAAGCAGCATCTAATCACACCGTAAAGCAGGGTGAATCTCTATGGAGCATCGCCCGTTACCATGGTGTACCGGTAGCAGCCGTGAAAAAAATCAACAACCGCTATTCAAATATGATTTATTCAGGGGAGCAATTGAAAATCCCAACTCCCGTAAGTTCTAAAGAGCGTGACTTGCTCGCCCGCCTTGTCCGTGCCGAAGCGGAAGGTGAACCGTATGCCGGTAAAGTGGCCGTCGCAACCGTTGTATTAAATCGGGTTGACAGCAAGAAATTTCCTGACTCTGTAACAGGCGTGGTTTATGAAAAATCCTACGGGCATTATGCTTTTACCCCTGTTAAAAATGGCGAAATCAATCGCCCTGCCGATTTCAAATCCAAAAAAGCCGTCAATGAAGCGCTTGCCTACAGAGGCCAGGGCAGCGGATCCCTTTATTTTTTCAATCCGCAAACTTCTGTAAGCAAGTGGGTATTCAGCCGGGAAGTGACGGTTACGATTGGCAAACATCGTTTTGCTAAATAATGAGTTACCCTTTTAGAATTCGTAAGAAAAAGGCTCTGCAAATGCAGGCCTTTTTCTAGTTTAATAGTCTTGTTTTCTGAATTCCCCGTATGAAATATTCCGAAGAGGGACCACATCTCGTATAAATTCATGATATAACTCATTTACCTTCGGATCCTTATCAAATAGACTCATCACTTTTTTGGCGTGACTTTCCGACTTGAATTTGACGATCCCCAACCATATTTCTTCTTCGTCTTCCGGATTCAACAGCCGGCCAATGGAATTGAGCCCATAATCTTTTGCTGCGCTTTCCAGTTTGAAAACCTCTTCAGGTTCTCCGCCATACTCCTTATATTTTTCACCTGTTTGACGGAGTATCTCAAAGAACTTGTCACCGCGGGCAGGCTTCAATTTGTAAAAATATAATAAGTGATACCCCACTGAATCTCCCCCTTAAATTCCCAGCAAGTGATCATCATTTAAATCAATGTTAAATTCCACAGAGCTCCATTCGATAAACGAACTCCATATCAAGCTTGCATTCTTTTTGACTTCATCAAAATCATTGTTTTCAAACAACTTACGGATGGTTTGTTCATAATTCACCGGCAACAACTTTAGTAGAAAACTGTCTTCAATCTTGAACTTGTTGGATTTGTACCTCATTTTGTTGGCCAACCCGACAGTGATCGCACACCAGTATGCTATATTTGCAAACGGTAGACTTCCCTCATTTCAGCAATTTCTTTACTTGAAAAGTCCGTATGGAATTCAATTTTCATCACATTCTCCCCATCCAGCTGCGAGTCTGTTTGCTATAACCAGCGACACTGGCATAATAATAAATATTACAACTGCCAGGGACACTATTTCAGTGAAGGTGTTCCAGGGAATGTAGCGGTTATAAAGAAATCGATACAATTGGAAAAGGATAAAAAATGATCCCCCAAAAAGTGTCCAGAATAAAACAGTGTTCTTCTTCATTATTGATCTCACCAAAACAAACCATCCCTCCCGCATAATAATGGACTCGTTAAATTGAATGATAATACCTTATTTTTATGCCACACAAAAAGGATCTGCCAACACTCCCGGATCATGTTATGGACTGCAATGAAATAATGTAATCATTCACATGTTTTTTATTTAAACGGTGCACAAATTCACCATTTTGCTAAAAGCTGTTCCTCTGGCACAAACAAGCTTCCTTTTCACCTCATATAATATAACAGCAAAAAAGAAAGGAGTGAATGTATTCAATGAAGAGAAAAATCAGAAATACGGAACTGGCTGATTTCTTAAATAACCGTCACAAGCATAGTAAATTCGCCGGGCAGCGCCGCAAGCGCAAACAAGACGATCGAGTGAGTGACCTGGAAAGTTTATGTGATAAATTTGCTGACATTCTGAAAGCGGACAGCAATGAAATTGTGAATGGTGTTTGTGTAGCTACTCGCTTCCGGAATGAACTCAAACCGACCATTTTAAATCGGAAAACGGTCTCACCATTATCTATTGCGGCCCTGTTTTCATTTGAAGACCTTGATAGCAAGGGGAATGCATTGAACCTTGGAGAAACAGTCATTTTGCAAGAAGAGACACAAGAATTCATCAGTAAACTCCGCGAACAGGATTTAATCGTAACAGCCTTGCACAACCACTGGCTCTTTGAAAATCCGCGGCTACTGTATATTCACTGGGAATCAGTTGAACCGCCACTTGAGTTTGCCAGAAAAACCGCGAAAGCATTCAAGGTTTTGTAAAAGAAGACTCTATTTATTGCTCCTCTTTTCCCGGGGAGCATTTTTTATCACTTTAGAGAATGCAAGAGTTTGTTTCAGATATTCATCAATTAATTTTTGACTGCCTTGAAACGCCCTCCAGTTGAAAATGCGGTTCTGCGATTTTTAAGCCTTTCGTTTCCTTATACTTATCTTACTTGCAAATCCCAGCCATAATAGAAATGGTGGAATGAATAGAGTTTGAGGAAGCTTTACACCTTCCTTAATATAAAGACTGAGGGCTATCGTCAAGGCTATTAGCTAGCACAATATAAATAATCAAAGAACCAGGCAATGTCAAAATAAATATAAGTCTTACTCCAAATGAAGGAATGCCAAAAAATTCTGAAATTCCACCGCAGACACCATTTACTGATCTATCTCTGGACGATTTTTTCAACTGACTCTTGTTCAAATTAACCCCACTCCCTTTCCCAGTGCATCTTGAAATACTGCGGGGGATTTTTAAGCTGAGTGATTATAGCCGGCTCGAATTTTTCCGTTCCCCTTTAGCCGCTGCCTTCTTATCTGCTTTTTAAACCTTTTACTTAATACCAATTATTTCAAATACACGAGCCGAACTCAATCATTATTTTCATTAAAGAGGAGGCTCATTTATTACTCATATGCCTCTAATCGTACGACTTATCAAGTAGTTCTAAATAGTTTAAAGACAGGGCCTGAAAGTCTTACATAAATTGGTAATTTAAAGTAAAAAAGGTGCCCGGCCCCCGCTGTTCTATTGCGTAAGAGGGGTTCGGACACCTTCTTTTTATTCGACGAGTTCTGTTGCTTTTGCATTCATTTCAATCTGCTCCGCGTTTTTAGCACCCGGAATGACAGTCGTGACTGCCGGGTTTTTCAGGCACCATGCCAGCGCCCAGGAAGCCATCGGCACGCCTTCCGGAACTTCGCTGCGCTTGATTTCTTCCACCTGTTTCAACAGTTCGTCCGTCTTTTCACGGTCATGTTTTGAGCGGACGTCATCGTTCGCAAACTCAGCCCCGGGCTTGTATTTGCCGCTCAAATATCCGCTTGCCAGCGGAACGCGGGCGAGCACGCCGAGATTTTGCTCCTCGACCGCCGGGAATATTTTTTCTTCAGGAGCCCGGTCGAGCCTGTTGTAGACGACCTGGATTGCGTCAAAACCGTAGTCAGTGGCTTTCTTTGTCTGATAGTCGTCATCATTTTTGCGGAGGGATACACCAAGATGGCGGATTTTTCCCGCCTGGACCTGCTTATCAAGCATCGTCCAGAGGTCATCGTTATCAAATTCTTCATCAGAGCATGAATGGGCCTGATAAAGATCGATATAGTCCGTTTTCAGTGCCTTGAGCGATTCATCCAGCTGCTTGAGGACATCTTCAGGATCCCAGTGTCTCGTTCTGTCAAAGTTGCCATGGAAGTGGTGCCCGAATTTCGTTGCAACCACCCAGTCCTCACGGCTGCGGCGGCTCAAATAATCACCGATCAGCCGCTCCGATAAATGATCTCCGTAACATTCCGCCGTATCAATCAGATTGATGCCGACTTCCTTTGACTTATCGAGGATGCCGTCTACTTCATCCTGGGAAAATTCTTTTCCCCATTCTCCTCCATATTGCCATGTACCGACTCCAACGACAGAAACATCCAGGTTTGTCTTACCAAGTGTACGATATTTCATATGATCACCTCGTCTTTTTTTTTATGGAATATAACTCTTAATCTATGGATGGATATGTGTCTTTCCACGGCTTTGCTTTCTCGAGCTGGCCTGCCAGGCGGAACAGTGTTGCTTCATCACCAAACGGAGCCATGAAATGAACACCAATCGGAAGCCCTTCCGAATTTTGAAATAAGGGCACAGACATTGCCGGAATCCCGGTCGTATTGGCTAACGGCGTATACGGCACCCACCCATTCAGGCGGTCCACATATTCATCAGGGTTCCCTTGATAAGCCAGTTCACCTATTTGCAGAGGCGGTTCAGCAAGGGTCGGCGTCAGTAAGAGGTCATAGTCAGAAAAAAAACGGGCCATCATTCTTGCGGTTTGCTGCATGTAGCCAAGCGCAAATAAGTATTCTGTACCTTTGATTTCACTGCCCCGTTTATAAACCTCCCACGTATAAGGCTCAAGTTCATGTTCTTCCGGTGCCCTTCCAAGCATTCTGGACAGGGATGTGAGCCCTTGCGCCAAAGAGGTTTGCCATAGCACACTGAAAGCCTTGTTGAACTTTTCAACATGAATGGAAGGCCCCGCTTCCTCAACTTCATGACCAAGTCCGCTGCATAGTTTCACTGTGTCCAGTACCGATGCCTCACAATCAGGATGGATTTTTTTGCCGTCAAACCCTGTCGTCAGGAACGCGATTTTCAAGTTGCCGGGTTCACGGTTGACTTCACTTGCATAAGACCGTTCAGGGGGCGGGGCGCTGAAAGGCCCTCCCGGTGCGCTTCCCCTTGTGGCATCAAGAAGAGCCGCACTGTCTCTAACAGATCTTGATACACAATGATTGACCGCAAGTCCGACGGTGTCCGGGTTTCTCGGATTCCGGCCTCTGCTTGGCTTAAGGCCGAACAACCCGGTGCAGGAAGCAGGGATCCGAATCGAACCTCCCCCGTCGGAAGCATGCGCCATTGGCACGATTCCGGCAGCAACCGCCGCTGCCGAACCGCCGCTCGAGCCGCCGGCAGTATGGGCCAAATCCCATGGATTCCGGGTAGCCCCGTATGCAGCCGGTTCGGTTGTCGGAAGCAGCCCGAATTCACATGTATTTGTCTTGCCGACCGTGATCAGGCCGGATTCCCGTATCCTGGCCGCATAGTCACTGTCTCCCGGCGCAGTAAAATCTTTCAAATACCGGGAACCCGCTGTGTAGCTTGTCTCGCCGAAAAATTCAAGGTCCTTCATTAAAAAAGGCACACCGGCAAACGGACCGGTAACATCGCCTTTCCCGGCAGCCGCAAGCGCCTCTTCAAACATTTCAGCGGTGACAGCATTAATGGCAGGATTGATGTTCTCAATCCTGTTAATTGTCGCCTTGATCAATTCTTCAGGGTTAATTTCTTTTTTTCTAATTCGGTCTGCCTGTTCGACTGCATCCATCCATTCAAATGACATATACTCCCCCCTGTCGGTCCGTGTATCTCCTTGTTCAGCACGAGCATGCCAATTATTGATACCTGTGCAAGATTTTCAAATCGATTCGATTTTTCAAATGCCAGACCCAGCGCCCCATAAATGTCCGTTTTTTAAACAGAAGAATGCCTTCCCTGTTTCCGGATGAGAGGATAGATCTCTCACCTCTCGGCGGCTTGACCCGTTCTCCTTCTCCCGACCCCAAATATCCTTTCAGGTTCTCAAAAAGAATACGGCCTTCCTCAAGGGCATAGGTTTTATTTTTCACCGTTTTTGGATACTTCGCCAGCGACATGCAGTCTCCTGCCGCAAAAATAGCTGGAAACTTCTTGACCTGCAGTGTATCTTCCACGAGCAAGAACCCTTTCTCATCGACAGGAAGGCCGGCAATCTTGAATAATTCATGGCCCCGAGGTTCTGTAATCCAGACTAATTTTTCAAACGGGATATCAAGATTGGAAGACGTGTGGATGACATTATTCTTTACACTTGTCACTCCTGTATTCGTTAAGAGATGGACCCCTTTTTTCACAACAACCTTTTCAACCTTTTCAGAAACTGACTCTTCGTTATCCGGAAGCAATCGGCCGGGACTGACCAGAGTGATCGGTGTTTCCGTTCCCCTGCTTTTCCGCCAGGCGTTCAACGATAAACAAAATTCAACCGCTTCCTCCCCGCTGCCGTTGATGACAACTTTTTCGGCATCCTCCACCTCGCTGACTGCTTCGATAAAGCGGTAGTTCGGCTTCAGCCAGAGCGCATCTTTTTCTTCAAAGACAACATCAGTGTCCGAAGTGAGCGATCCGATATTGAAGGAAACAAGATCATACGGTAAGATTTCGCCTTTATCTGTCAGCACCATCTTTTGCCGCGGATCGATTGCGGTGACAGCCCCTTTGAGCCACTTTACCCCCGCCGCTTCAGCCTGCTGCGTAAGATTGATGGTGATTTGTTTTTCATTATAAATTTCTTCTATGTAGCCGGGAAACATCCCGGAATAATACTGGAATTCCGAAGGCGATATCAATGTGACTTCGGTGTCCGGAATCGGATTATTTTTGAGCAGTTTCATTACTTGCAAGTGAGCAAGCCCGCCCCCTGCGAGTAATAGTTTCTTCATAGTGGATGCCTCGCTTCTCCGTTAATAGTGCAGCTGGAATTGCATTCTTTAGTTTGAAGTATACGCCCGCATTCGCTTGAGAGCAAAGAAATCAAGTCCGGCAAGCCTTATCCGCAAAAAACTTCCATTAAAAAACGATACTCAGACATGAGTATCGCAAGGAATTATTCATTCAAGCCGGTTTCTTCGGAGTCCGTGTGAAAAAGGAAAGGACAAACGCAGCAACAGGCACCAGGAGAAACAACAGGTACCAGCCCTGTTGGCTGGATAAAATAATCGCCGGGGTTAAGAAGGCAAGCCCGCTGTACAATAAATGTTTCCATGACCGATTCAGTAATCCGCTAACAAACAACACAATAGAAGCCACAATCAGTCCCCATACAACAAATCCAATGACAACGAAACCTACTTGATGAAGGAATTCCATCATAATGCCCTCCCAGATTAAATTAATAGGACTGGCCGGCTGTCATCAAAGGGATTTCTACACCTCTATTATACTGCGAATCCCGCAGCACTTCACTTCGTGAACTATGCGGAAAATGAAATTTACAAGAGGTACTTTCAGCGTCAGCTAATGTCATAGTAAAAAGAACCTCGTATCTTCAAAAAGAGAACGCATACTGCCTTTCTTTGCCGAATTGGACCTTGCTTCACTAAAATGGGTATGCATTCCGCTTTTCGTTACTGAAAAAGCCCTCGCTCCATTAAAAAGAGAATGAAAGCGACTGTCAATTTTGAGCGTCAATCTGGCATTTAGCCAGCATCGTTCTTTTCCCGCACCAATACGCGCTTGCTCTTACGCTTCCACTTTACCTAATACCGTTTGAATGCGCTCCGCTTCTTCCGTTTTATCATGATATTCAAAAAAACCAAGCCGATTTCCCCACGGATCTGAAAAAGTGCCCCATTTCACGGGTACTTCTTCTCTCGAGTGCACCTCGAAATCAGCCACGTTTAATTCATTCATAACTCTTTCTTTCGCCGCGTCTATATTTTTGACACCCATCCTTAACGGACCGCTGCCTTCAGATGGGGTTCCTTCGGCAAGCTGCAGCCAGCTGCCGGGGAAAAGTTCCCATTCTTTTATCCCGTCATGAGGAGCGAAATCCGCTTTCCGTTCGAATAGGTTTTCATACCACTCTCCGCCTGCCTTCATGTCCGGCACCCGAAACTGAATCGTCATTTCAAAAATCAAATCAAACCGCCTCCTAAAATATGTATACATTACTTGTTCAACATGACTTGGAGGATTCCCTGCTTTGTGCTCAGCTCCATACAAAAAGACGCCCTCCTCATATGGAGAAGCGGCTCTTGTATTCATTCCGTAATAGGCCATACACAACCATATCTTCATATGTGTCCAGGAGAAGACGGTCTTGCCTTAATATCCCTTCCTTCTGTAACCCAGCCTTGTCCAGGACAGTTGCTGAAGCATGATTCCAGGAGAGTGCAGATGCACTTATTTTATTCAGATTAAGTTCTTCAAAACCAAACTTGATGATTCTGTTCACGGCTTCAGTCGCAAACCCATTTCCCCAATAACCGGTGCCGACCCAGTAACCCAGCTCGCCTTTATTGTTTCTTTTATCAACCCTGATGGCGATTGTTCCGATTATTGCGTTTTGATCCTTCGAAACGATTGCCAGCGGATATTCAATCCCTTTTTTGATTGACTCCGGCTGAGCAGCTATCCAATCTTCGGCATGTTCTGCTTCATATGGATGCGGAAGGCCTAAAATTTCCGCTAATTGTTTATTGTTTGCTAATTCTTTTATTCTAAAAGCATCATCTCTCGTAAAAATCCGTAAAAGTAATCGTTCGGTTTCTAGTTTGATATTCATGAATACACCCTTTATCCTTTCTTGAAAATCACCTTCAAGCAGTTAGAAAAACTCCCGATCAATAGGCCAGAAGCCTCTGCACGAACAACTATATAACAATTTTATACTTCCTTCAGCATATATTCAGGCATGTTATCTTCCTGCATCATATCGTAAACACTTCCACCAGATTGCCGTTAAACTGAATCCATGATCATTTTTTCAGTTCTTCAAAAGCAATGGTGAAACCCAACGTGTTTTTCAGGTAATTGCGGCGGTCTATCGTCATCACATCAAACGAATCACAAATGGAAATGATTTGTCCCTGCAAGGTGATCTCATCCCCTGCAAGTCTGCGTGGATAGCCTTTACCATGCCTTGTGAAGTGCTACTGGCCTGTGATTATTTATCAAAAACATGGTTAATAATAAATAGTGGCCTGACATATGGAAACGATGGGATAACCAAAAAGGTAACCAGTCTAATTTGGTCACCTTTTATCGCATCTACTTAAAAACAGCCTGGCATGCGAGCCGATATCCGTTGCGGGAAAGTGTTCCCAATTTCTTTTGCTCAGCATCGTTTACGGAGGTAATGAGATCCTTCCCATTTAGTACTTTTACCTGGCACTTGCCGCAGGTCCCCTTTTTGCACTTATAATCCAGTTTCATGTTCTGGTCGAGTGCAGAATCGAGGACCGTTTTATTCCGAACAGGCATCACCTGATAATGGGAACGGTGCTGTTCAATTTCAAGAGGCTTTTTTTCAGGGGATGATGAAAAAGTTTTCCGTTCAAACGATGGTTTGCTGCCCTGCTTTAAAGATCCGATTGTTAACCGTTTTGTCATTCTTTTCACCGTCCTTTGTTAACGATTTGTGACCAAGACGCGAAGCCTATTGACCGTAACTTGTTTATCATTTACAATGATGATAATGAGAATCGTTATCATCAATAAAGGGGAGAGTATCATCATGAACAATCAAATTAACGGTTTTGACGATATGCACACCGTCCTTGCGAATGAAAGGAAAGTTGGAGGCGTGATTGAAAGCGATTACCTTCGCCTGTCATCCGGAGAAATGTTCAAAAATGTCGCCATTACTAAAGTCGAATTGATGGGTTCTGCTCTGTGTTCCATTGGATGTGTTACCGAAGAAGGCGAACTGCTGCTTATAAATGTGAAAGAAATCAGTATGATCCACCAGCCCCACCATAAGAAAATTTATGAAATGGCCAACCAGGCATACAAGCAAGTTAAGCTGCAAGAAAAAATGAAATATTTGAAGCGGCTCTTTGACTTAAATGACGGAAGTTACAACCCTCTCTTCGCAGAAGAAGCTATGATGATTATTGATGATATCGGTCTGCATAATGTGAAAAAAGAGTTGGATATCAGCAGCGTTTATCCTGATGAAAAAGTATATACCATTGCATAAATAGCAAAGTCAGGACTCAACAGGAGCCCTGACTTTGCTGCTTTACGGCTGAACCTTTACTCATCAGGATCTTCAAGTGTGCAAATTGCCGTAGGACGTTTTATTCTCAAAACAATGGATTCATACACCCTGAAGAAATAATTCATGTTTTCTTCATCTAAGAAGGCTGTATCAAAGTCACTGGCGATTGCCAAGTCAAGGTTTTGTCTGCCCGGGTCCAAGACAACACCCCGCTTGCCGCTGATCATCGGAGACTGGAAAACTCCGGCTGTCATCAGTTCGCGCACATGATCAATCTCCAATACATGGGTATCCTGGTGAACCCGATGGATAAGGGCATACAATTCCGGGGACAGAACAAGGGCAAACGGCCCCGTATGGCCCATCTTCAGCAGTTTGTTTCTGGCTTCCACCACATCAGAAAACGCATTGCCGGATTTCATCCAGTCACTGCGTATGTGAGAAAGGTTTCCTTTCACATTCATAATGCCTTTAAGGTTGAACTCTTCGGCCCCGTTAAAAATTAGATCATCTTCAACGAGTGCGCATTGCTGGGCGGCATTTGCCGAAGCAGAAAAATCAATCGGGCTGTTGAGTGTCTTCGCCTGTTGAATATCTCTCCTGTAAAGGACAAAGTCCTTATACAATAAAGGAATGGTCAGATTGACCCGCCGAGTGGGGTTGGAGAGCTCTGAATCAGCTCCGTGGATGCTCATGCCTCCGCGGCCGGGTGCTTCATAAATATCTGTCGGCACAGACTGGACCCCTTCTCCCAATGGTCCGTAAATGTCAATGAATCGCCTGCCGACCAGCTGTTTTTTCGCGTGATCGAACACCGTCTGATCCAGTTCATCCCACTCCGTATTGCTTAACGGCGAGTCAGCATATAAGCTTGTCTTCTGCATACATATAAGCCTCCTTAAGATTTCTTTAAGCTTCCGACTGTCAGTTTTGGCCTTGCTGAATTCATTTCCGGTTCATCCGCTAATACCGCTTCATTGTCCGGCTGTGAATATGACTCGACTTTCAAGTTTGCGTCGATTTCCTCTTTTTCATCAGTTGGAATGGAAGCATTCAGGTTGATCGTATCAAATTCTTCGTTCAATGTTTCCAAAAGCCGTTTTGACTGCTGGTAATCCTCTGCAGTCAAATCCCGCAATGCCTGAATCGGCTGTTCGAATTCAGTATCTTTGAAGGTGTACAGGGAGAGATCCAAGTGTTCTAAGAAGTTATGTAATCCGAACTTTTCCAGGCTGATGTCCTGCAAAAGGTGGACAAATTCGGTGCTGTCCGGTGAGACCTTCGATTCGCTGCTGCTGATTGCATCAAGTTTTGGCAATAACTGTTCCAGCCGGTCAAAACGGTGATCTTCCTCTTCATAAATATGATGCCAGTAGAGACGTTCATGCTCATCTTCGGCTTTTTCAATAACAGGCGTTATGATATCTTTAAATTCATTTAAAGCCTCTCGTGTCCGCTTGAAAATATCCTCTAATTCGGAAAAAGATGTTGCCATTATCATATCACCACCTATTTATTTTCACCTTGCCGGTTGAACAGTACACCAGCATCTATTCCAGTTCCAATGTAGTTTCCCAAAGACTTTTGGTTATATTCAACGTATCAAACATCCGGTTGAATCTCAAAGGAAAAGGCCACCCTATTGTTTCTGAATGGCTGAGATGACTGGAAACTTAAACTTGTAAATACCCTTACCTCGTTAATATAAAACGCGGAACGCATTACCGTATGATACGTATTCTGCATCTATATATCGTTTCCTGTCGAAATCGTTCGTAAAATATATCCCAATCATTTTTAATTTGTTTTATTCAGTTCCTTTGCCAGATCCGTAACGGCATGAACGAAATCAGCCTTACTTTCAGTATAAGCCTCTCTGTCATGCTTATATATTATTGCTGACCTCCGTTTTAATTTGGCATACTCGCTTGCTGCAGAAGGATTTCCTCTTAGAAAATCCCTGAAATACAAACGCTCCCATAAAAAATCCTGTGTTTTTGTTCCCATATGGATATGGAAAGATACGTTGTCCAGGCCGGCTGGCGTATAACCTTTGACAAACATTAAATGATTTTCCTGCTCTTTCATATGTATATAACCATTTTGATCCATCACATGGATGATCTTTTCCCGGATATCAGTTTCCTCCGGTATTTCTACTAATATGTCTATGGTCGGCTTGGCTGATAAACCTGGAACAGCGGTACTGCCAATGTGTTCTATACGTAAAGCAATCTCCGCACCAAGTATCTTTACTAGATCTTCCTGTTCCTTTTCGTAAATAGAGGGCCAACTTGCATCATAGGGGACTACCGTTATCGGATATAATTTTCCAAGCTCTTTTTTATTCATATATTCTCCTTTCAGTTCAATGACTTATCCTTTTGCTTTTGAAAACACGAAAAGGCAAATCCGATAAATTAGAATGAAAAAAAGGAATACAATGAAGACGGAAAGGAAAAATTGATTTGCATGGAACTCGGTTCCGCAGCAGTCAATGCCGTATACATAAGGCAGAGGGGATCGATTTTCGGCCATTTCAGTTCAATGAAGCCGATAGGAAAACCGATCAAGACAGGAAACGCATTTTCCAGCTCTTCGTAAGTCCGTATCTGTTTTCCGCCATATAACCGAGACATTATTACAAACACAAATGCGGTAATCAATAGGCCTGAAAAAACTTTAATCTCTTTTCTCATATCAATGCTCCTATCAATCATCGAGCTGGCTTGATTTTAAACCTGCCGGCATGTCTTCTGGATGTCAGCTTCGAGTTTTTTTCTCCAGAATCGCTTTTAAAACTTGAAGATTTTCTCCTACTGCTTTTTTCAGGTTGCCTTGAAAAATTTTCGCGACAAGCCCATTCATCCCTGAAGAATGAATGGTTACATTATTTGTTAGCATTGTCTTTTCGGCATCAGAAGTGATTTCATAGGCTACTGAATATGGAAACCAGCCTCCGCTCAATTCCATTGTCAGCTTCTTGTTTTCAATACGCTCCGTTACGGTCACATTTTCCATTCCCGGCCCGATCTGATTCCTATGTAACTGGTACTTCTCCCCTTCGGCGCCATAACCTGTCCTTTTGATTTCTGATACGGCATAATTCCACTCAGGGTAATTTTCCATCCTGTTTAAGTAATTGAATATTTCCTCAGGTGCAGACTTTATCATCAGTGTATTACTAAATTGAAGCATCATATTTACCCTCTTTTCATATGTAGTATAAAACTTAAAACTGTTATACAGATTAAAGCCAGCACTGACTATTCTTACTCCATACAACTGTTTTCCACCATTTCAATGAGTCCTTTCAATTTTTGAAGAGCATCTTTTGCATCCAAGTAGTACATGTGTTGTTTCCCGGCCTTTTTCATCTTAACCACCTTAGCCTCTTTAAGGATTTTCAGATGGTGGGAAATCGCAGGTCTTGATGTTTTCGTCAAGGAAGTGATTTCACTTACACTTAATCTTTCATGCTCAATAAGAATCATGATGATGTCCTGCCTTACTGGATCTCCAAGAGCTAAAAGCAGGGGAACGTTTTCCCGGAACGATTCCTTGATTGAGTTTGCAATTTCCATTTTTTACCCCCTAACGTTAACGTGTTTAAACTCATAAACATATAGTACCATTATAAGGATTCCATAACAAAATATAAGATGTTATTACATAATGAGCTAAGGACCGCTAAATAAGCTTGTTCTGAAACCGATATTAAAGAAGGAGGTGAACATAAATTGAACGTTTTTTATGCAATCTTTTTTTCGTTGATATCTTTTATTAATTATGCCTTTCTGTTTGTCCTTGCTACAGCTTACTTAACCTATTACATAACATTCGAGAGTGCAACCGGGATAATGAATTGGATGCAAATTGGCATGCCTGTCCTATCTATCATCCTCTCGATTTTAACCGGCATATTCTTCTACATACTATTTAAAAAAAGGCTTGATAAAGTAATAAACATTTTTGCTTCTCTGCAAGTTATTCTTTTTTTATATAGCATTTATAAAATAGTACTGATTCTAGGAAATAATTCAATTACTATCTATCAATAAGCTGCCAACTGGTACTTGGAGACAACTGCAGGTGAACAGGGGTAAAAAGTTAACGATCACCCAGGGCTGGAGTTACATATACTCTTAAACGAGTAAAGTCCATTGCAGCCGCCTTCAGTATTTCCAGGCGGCAGGAATCTATCATCACCTTCACGAATTTTTATCACTCACTAGAAGATAATTAAATGACCAGTTCATGCCTTTCAATCCAAAGTGGAAACCGTCTTTTTTGCCATAACTGCGAGTTCAAGCCTTTCAAGTGTTTTGCAGTACTCATTTTCAATCTCCCCATTAAGAAAATCCTCTGCCCCCTTAAAATAGTCCGCTACCTGTATTATATCTTCAAACCAATCCCCGGGTTCGGCCGCGGGATGTTTTATATTTTCCCAGGAACTCTCTAGAACGGGGCTGTATATTCTTCTTCCTCCCGGCCGCAGTTTGCAGCCTTTCAATTGAAATTGATACTCTTCCCCCGGAAGGCCTTCATGGATTTTGTTGAAAATATGCGGCCAGAAATCTTTTCTTGAACCGGTATGGGGTTGGCTCATTGCCCACTTTTCCGCACCTTTTAATACATCTGTATCATTAAATAGGACCGCATATAAACGCTTTCCCAGCAGAATCCGCTGATGCAAGGATTCAAACTGGTTAACCGTCTGCCCTGCAAGGTTTACCGATCCATTCTTAACATAGGGAAAAAGAATATGATTAAAGGAAAGCAGGTCCTGAATTATAAATTCCAGCTTGTTAAAAACCTCTTTTTTATAACGTGGATGCTGTATGACCCTTTCTTCAATATAATTTTGCTCATTCACAATAAGGGCCGTTGTAAGAACAGACTCGTTTTTATTTTTCCAAAAGTGGTTCCATATAGTTTCCATGAAAATTGAAATATGGAGATAAGGCAGAAGGAAAAACAACGGTTTTCCTCTTTTCAGGCTTTCACGATAAAGCAGCAGCTGCGGGTAAGCATCCTGGAAAATAAGCCAATTCCCTCTTTCTATGAAAGAGAAAAACATTTCCCCTTCCTTTTTCGATAACAGTCTTATTAATAACTCACATTTCAAATCGGTCATGTTCCAGCCGCCATTCCTGGAGACCATATGTGCCAGAAAGGCCCAGTGGACTTCTGGATGTTCCATGTAAAAATCCAGGTAAGCCTTTGTTCTTGTTACGTTGTTTTTATTCAAATTCCCTGTTTCCTGTCTGATTCGATGGATTAGCTCTGTCTCTTCACCGGTTAGGGAAATGTGCTGTTTTCTTTTTTTGTTTTTCTTTAACCCTTGTTTGATCACCTTAATATGGTTCATGTTCTGTTTTCTTATGAAAATCCTCCCCCCTCGGCGGAGTTTTCTTCTGTTATATATGTATGTATCGGTGGAGGGGGTTTTGCCGGGAGTGAACGGTTTTGCGGTCATCCCTATTAGTTAGGATAAATATATGCAGACAAGAAAAAAGGAGGTTCGGGGAGCGCAACATGAGAAATGTCACGAAATGCATCCTAAAAACCCAAAAAAAAAACGCCCAGAAAATAGGCGTTTTTGGATGTTCCTGATTACCGATTAGAAAATGAAGCCGACCAAAGCACAACAAAGACTCTTTTTTCACAAGCAAACGGGTTATTGCTGACAATGTTGATGAAATTACTTCCCCTAAGCTTTATTATTCTTCAAATTTCTGAAGGGGACTGTCATCCCCCGTTCCTTATATACCGGGCCGCATCACTATACAGCCCGCTCTGGTTGGAGTATTTTATATAATTCTTTATCGTTGTGAGCCACTCAAGCGTTGAAGGCGATGTTTCTTCCACGGCCTTGATCAGGTCTTCCATTTCAATCAGCCGCTCTTGGCCGGTTTCCATAATTTCCGTTAATACATTTTCGGTCGCAGTTTCAATGACGTTTTCGATATCCGCTCCGGAATAATATTCGGTAAGGGCCGCCAATTCCCCAGCCGATACTCCGGGAGCAATCGGCTTTCCTGCAAGCTTCAGTTCGAATATTGCCGTACGTGCCGCAAGATCAGGAGGCGGCACAAATACCAGCTTGTCAAACCGGCCAGGCCGTTTGAAGGCAGAATCGACGTCCCACGGCATGTTCGTCGCACCGATGATCAGCAGTTTATCCGTATCTGTATGGACGCTCTCCATCTCTGTCAGCATCGAATCGACAAGCGGCCTCATCAAATCGGAATTCGCTTTGGAGCGGTTATACCCGAGCGTATCCACCTCATCAAAAAACAGCACCGCAGGCCGATTTGCCCGCGCCGTCTCAAACACCGCGTGCAAATTCCGCTCGCTCTCACCGAAGTAGGGGTTTAGAATATCAGATATATGAACGGGATAAAAATTGGCCCCCATCTCCCCTGCTGTCGCCTTGGCGATATAGGTTTTCCCACACCCCGGAGGGCCATACAGCAATATGCCGCCGCCCGTTTTTTTCCTGAATTTCGAGAACAGCCCCGGGTTGGCAAATGGTTTGATGATTTTCATTTCGATTGTCTTCTTCAACGGATCAAGTCCGCCGACATCTTCAAACGTGATTCGCTTCGGCCGGCGGTCGTCCAGATAGGATACATTCTTTTCTTGATGCTTCCCCTCCAGTACAGTTAGTTGTGCCCTTTGTGGTTCGGGACTGCCTGCAGGAGGAGTTGCTTCCTCATCCAGAGCCGCTTCCCCGGCCACTTTTTCATCTGTCATAACTTCAGCTGCAGGGATACTCTCCTTTGGCTCAGATGCCTCATCCAATGAAAAAACAGCCTTCTTCAAATAGCTGAGGACAAACTGCTCCATTTCTGCGTCTTCCTGGCCAAGCGCCTGTGAAAATGCGTACAGGCCATCTGCAAGCCGGCCGGCCTGAAGATATTCTTCCCCCAGCATATACCACGCTTGAACATTCTCTCTGTCCTTTTCTACTATTGTTTCAAGCATCGCGATTCGGTCCATCTATACCCTACCCTTCACAGCCATTTTATAAAGGAGCGGTGATACCCACGAATAGACAGCAAGAATGATATAAGAAACCAAAACCATAATGGCAAGCTGATCCAGCCCAAGCCAGAACAACAGGAATGTAATCGCGGCAAATCCTATATATAAAACAGCAGGTCCGCCTATTTTTTCCATAAGCCTGTCCGTAAAGAAGATCGGATGGTTTTCCCTATCCAGTTCTTCCAACAGCGACAATATATTCTGATCGGCCGGATCAAGCATAAATGCCTGCCGGTAATACTCCCGTGCCGCCTTTTTATCATTCTTTACAACATGAAAGATCGCGAGGTTAACCAACCTCTGCACTTCGCTGCTTGATGTTTCCAATACGCGCTGCAGCTGCTCCGCCTGCCTCGCTTTATCCCCTTTCGCAAGGTAATACCTGAACGCATATGTATTTACATAGTCGCTGTCGGGGGCGAGTTTTAGCGCTTCATCCAGGAGTCTGACCGCCTTCGCGTCATGACCGGTCAACATCATCAAATACCCGTACAGCGCATGGACCTCAGCCTGCTCAGGATCAAGCTCAAGTGACCGCAAATACGCCCGTTCCGCTTCCCGGTAATTGTTCTCATACCGGTAAACCGTCCCGATGAAACTGAGGGCATCCACTTCATCATAACCGTTGCGGATCGCTTCCTGTACAAGCTCCCTCGCCGCCCTGTAATCCCCCCTGGATAGGTGCACAACACCCATTAAATAGAGAGCATAGCCATCTTCAGGATTGGCTCCCAGCAATTTCTCAATATACGGGCTTGCATCCTCGTACCGTTCCATCCCGAAAAGATGCTCAATCATTCTGATATCATTCGCCCGCTGCTCTTGTTCAACAGACACCTATCATCACCTCAACGATCTCCGATTCATCCTGCCGGTACATTCCTCATCCTCAGACTGAGGATAATCCTATAATCAAAGCTGCTTCCACAATTACACCGATCACAATCCACTTAAGCGCGGAACCGAGAAGCGGCTCAACCTTGCTGCCGGTCACCAAATGCTGCTGAAATGGTTTATTCAGCAAAAACTTGTACCCGAGAAAAAGCAGTACACTGCCAATCTTGTATCCATATTTGATCATATCCTTGTCAATGGGCCCTGTTTCAGCAGACACCATTGCTACCAGCACAATTTTCGCAGTCAGCATCACCGCACCAGCGGCAACCAGCGCATATACGGCGTTTTTCTGCGCACCCAGCCATTTCGCATTCCGTGTCCCCAGTGCAACCATCGGTATCACACCCCCGAAAAACGCAACAAGAAACAACCTGTTGATATCATAAGTCCTTGTTTCCTGCCACCCCTCATCCAGCGATGCCTCGTAAAGCCTTTCAGGCTGACTCATCCCTTCACTCCTCTCCCATCTGCTTACACAATCACAAAGTAAAATTCATTCAACAAAAACATCTCACTATTTATTTCGGCCTCAATTCATTATTCTTTAAAGGATTTTTCGACTTGGCTATCCAAGGACCAAACTTAAATATGATAAACCATTAGCTTATTCCATCTAACCTTCCAATTTTTCTTGTGAATACGCTGATTATAGATGGATGCAAGGTATTCATTTTCCAAAAAATACGGAGTCGGTCTTACTTCTAAATTGATAATGTCATTAATTCCACATGGAGCTGTTAAAATGACGTTACCTCTTCCGTCAAGTTTTACTCCCAATGCTGTCGCCGTTTCCGGAAACTTGGAAATGGCATCAACAGAAGAAGAATAAGGTTCAACCTTATTTCTCAAGTGCATTCTGGCTTCATTCTTCACTGACCACGGAATAGCCGGTAAAAGAGATTTTAGTTTTTCTTCCAGCTTCTTTTCTTCAAATTCAGTAAGATTTGATGAATCAAAATAAATGACATCAATGTCCGGAATCGGTGTCCTTTCACAATATCCATGTAAAACATCCCAAATTTTTGACCTTACAAAACCTGCACAAATCCACCAATCAGGCAGATTTAATGACTTGGCGGTTCTTAATATTTGCATCATCCATCTATCTTTTTCTATAAAAGCAATGATGTCCTCTTCATTCATCACATCATCAAGCTCCTTTAAATTCATTCACTTTCGATCCTTTTTAGGCATGTTTAATTACTATTTTGTTTTTTATTAATTAGGGAGTTCAATAAACGGGGGTATCATAAGATTCTATGAATCCAAATAAGCTGTTACTGAAATGCTCCATACGATCAATAGAAAAGACAATGTCAACCAAAATGTATATTTAGCAGTAGGTTCGTCTCTTTTTACCTTCTTTAAAATCTCTACAAGACTAAGACAAAAGATAATTGCTAAAAGAGGCACTAAGTAAATACTGATGAACAAGAACATAGTCATTTATAATATACCCCTTCCGATTTAGAGCCTAATTTAATAGTGACCCTAAAATAAATGGTGCGATAATTAGAATGATAGAAATGAAAATCAGTCTAGCGGAAACCTTTTTCGGCAGTTTCTTGACACCCTTTCCCCTATACCAACCCGAGAATTGCAACTTGTTTCTATAAAGCACAAAGAGAGAAACAAATATTGCTAATGCACCAAGCCGCGAATAGGGTTCAGTTGCTTCATTGATTGTATAAATGTTTCCGATTAGTGTCCAACCTAAGCCTCCTAGAAGTCCAAATATAAATATGATACGAAGCAGTTCTAATAGTGTTCTCATACTCTTATCCACCTGCCTTTATTTATAATTTTTTATCTCATTTATACAACATTCCAGCCTTTTAACTCACTAAAAAGGAGTAGTTCTAACCACTCCTTGACCCTTAACTCTTTCGCCCATAAAAGTTATATCAGCTGAAAAAACAAACATAAATAGGACTCACACAATACCAATATTCTTATTGACTCAACTAAGGAGCCACAAGTTCAACTTTTATTCTATCTGGATCTTCGAAATAAACAGCATAGTGTCCATCTCCACCGGCATACGGATGTTTTTCAGGATAAAGGATGGGAATTCCTCTCTGCTTTAATTTCAGAGTGATTTCATCGATATGCTGGCGTGAAGCTGCATGAAATGCTAAATGATTAAGCCCTGTTAGGCATCTGTGATACGGAATGTCCAGAAACCTTTCATTTGCTTGGACAAATACTATGTATGTTTCCCCTATTTTCCAACTTTGTCCATGTTCCCATTTTTAAAAAGAGGAATACCCCAGTTCTTCTAGAAACCAACTCCAAAATTCTACGGACTTTACTAAATCAGAGACATAGATTTCTATATGATGAAGCAGTCCCTTTGGCAAATAGCATTCCTCCTGATTGATATGTATAAGCCCCTGTATGTTATGGATATAGTTTAATTTTCAGGTGACCGGCGTTCGTTATCATCTCGCAATAGACTATTTAACTTTTTAATTTCTTTTAGCTGGCCATCCAATTTATTTGAGTCGAAGCTTATATCTTTTATCTCGTTTATAGAATCTGAGATTTCTTGTATGTTGGGATTTGATGGTAATTCACCCTCAATTATTTGTTCTTTTAATAAACGACTGTGTTGACTAAGGCTCTTATATAAAGCATAAATCTCATTTTCCTGTTCTTCTGATAACACTTGTTTTATTTCGTTTAACCTTAGAAAGTAGAGGTTGTTTTGTATTGAGTAAGCATCTAACATTCCCTCAACTACCCGGAGGTCTTCCCCTTCTATGATTCGCTTTAATATCATCTCGTATTGAAACAGAGTTTCCGAATGGTGGAATCTTAAAGACTCTTTAACAATCTGGTTAATCTGTTCTTCATGTCTCTTTGTTTCCGTCTTATCAGAAGAGCAAGCTGTAAGAAATAAAAATAAAGTTATAAAGATGAAAATGTACTTTCTCATTTCTTCCTCCTTAGCAAAACAGTGTTCAAATGATCACTAGGATTTATTATTTTGTTTCCTAATTAAATAGGCAATTGTGTAATACCATACCCAAAACACTAACGGTGTCAGGATTGCGAATGCTTTCGTTTCTTTAGGTAAAATGACTGCCAGAAACACTCCGGCCAATAGAAATGGGAACATTGATACCCAATAAAGCTTTGATTTAATCACAATCTATCTCCTTTCAAAGACATTAAAAGTAACGACAAATTCTGTGGTCTGGTTGTATAAAACGATTTTACTTCCCTTCTATTTGCCACTCTCCTGATTCACCCGTACTATGACATTAAATATGAAGGAAATGGAAATTGAAAAAGCTATCGAACCTAAAAAAACCTTCCATAATGGATAACTTATGTAATTTCCGAAAAGCAGCAATAAAATAAACGGTATGCCAAACCACTTTGATTGAAATAACTCATTATGTCCCTTCTTGCCTGCCACCGAGTTTCTTGCAGTTAAAAGTGGCGCGAAAATCAAGAAAGACATAATCAGAGTCAAAATAATACTTTGAAAATCAAGGTACATGAGACCACTCCGTATCTACAAATCTTATCTTCCTTTCCATTTCCATATATCCAATCTCATAGTCATTTCTTGAAAGTATGATAAGAAATAAAGGCTTGAACTAAAATTACATCGAGCCTGTCTAGATGAATGCATTAACAACCCAAATTAATTAATAGTTGCGGGAGCATATATGTATAACTTCCTTTAACTTACAGCAAATTCCTTTCCAAGCATTACTTTTAGTATAAACTTGATGAAAAAAGCATGCATTTATATAATTGGTTAAGATTGGCAAGCGAATTATATAAATACTCCTTTTTGTAGCATCATTCAAACACATCTATAAAAATAGTTATGTTTTGGAGGGTCAACTGTGAATATCGGAGACAGAGTTAAAACGCTAAGAAAGGAATTGGGTCTTTCTCAAAAACAACTGGCAGAGGGAGTCTGCAGCCAGGCGGCCATTAGCAAGATGGAAAATCAAAACTTCATCCCTTCCGCTGATATTTTATATAAAATATCACAAAAAATGGGGGTGCCGATTTCTTATCTTCTGGAGTTGTCTGTTGATGAAAGAGTGGATTATGTCGAGGAAGTAAACCATCAGCTTACAAAGTTGTTTGAAGAAAAGGATTATCAAGCGGCTCTTAAAACGGTTTTGGCCGAGTGGAAAAACCCGACATTTAAAAACACCCGTTTTAAGCGTACGCTGCTCTGGAGAAGAGGGGTTTGTACATACTATATTGAAAATAATGCAGAAGCTGCCATTAAGTATATCGATGAGGCATTAAATCTGTCTGAAACCACCTCCAATCATATACCTGTTCAATACTGGCGATAGCTTCCTCGAAATCTGTTTGAACATAAGTGCCTTTACATAGTTTATCCATGTGGTGTTCAATAAAAGCTCTATGTTCTTCAGAAAGACGATCGAAGAACCTTTTAGTTATGTTTGGAAGAGAAAATTCCTTATTTAAACCAACAGACAAACCGTTACCAGTCAGTACAACTTTGTTCGCCATTATAAACCTCCCCAACCAGCTGTGCCTAATCCTAGCAATAGCAAAAGCTGGTATTATAGTATTTCGTTTTACTATCGATATCAATATGACAACTAGAGAAGGTTATCCTTAGCAACGCCTCTGTTTATGTAACCGAATCCGTTAATGTAGTCCGATCATTGCTTGAGAATCATGGATGGTAGAGCTTATTTTCAGTAAATCCAGATCTACTTTCCGTTCTTCTTCAAAAAGGTAGTGATGGGCGTTTGAGACCGCATACCCCAGATCAACCACTGCATGTGAAGATCAGCAGTACTGATCCCAGTACTCCTGGAGCAAAATCGAGCTGAAGAGGTATTTTTTGCAGGACCGGTAAACGGTCCTTCTATGAATACCCAGCAGCTGCCTCATTTGTTTTCCGAGTTCTTCCATAACCTAAAGCTCCTTTTTCTCATGAACCTTCTCCATTCCTCAGGGGGCTTCTCATCTGGGTTCGATGTCTTTCCTTCCTCTTTTAAGGCACTTTGCAATTCGTTAAGTAACAGGCGGGCTCCTTCCTGGCTTAAGTTGATCTTTCCACCAGCCATCTTGAGCCCATGAAGTGTAACTTCCCCCGTTACAGCACATTGGTTTCGCGATTCAAACCTTTGTAGAATGATGCGTTTCTCCTCGACAAAGATTTCGAGGGAATCCCTCAGGCCGTTGTTGAACACGCGCCGTGTTTCCACAGGCAGCACAATCCTTAGTACTTCCCCACCTTTAGGCCTTCAATTAAAAACTGATAGCCTTTTTGATTGACAGAAAAACAGGTTAAGCTAAAAAAAACGGAAAATACCTCCTGAGTTTATAGTGCTGAAAAGGATCTTTCCTTTTCCAAGAAACAGCAGAAAGCAGTGTTGCTGCGGGATATTTATAATCTATCCAATGAAGACGGTGCAAGCCGGATGGGAATCAAGCTGAACACCTATAAAACGCTGCTGTTCGGACTAGCAATCAGAGACTTCAAACTATTGAACTATATTTTATTCAGTCTTTTAAAAAATAACTGTTACAACTAAAAGTTATAACAGCTAGCTTTCAAACTCTATTCAAAAAATATATCTTTTTAATCACATGTCTCTTTAATGCATATATCCCGGGTCTCCTTCCTCACTTTGGATAATAATGGTGTTATCTGCATCTGTAACTTCTTTAATAGTTTCTTGTGTAGATAATGCCACACTTTGAAAAGATGTAACTCCAATCAATGACAGAGCCATGACTAAGACAATTAAAATTTTTTTCAAAGTAACTCACTCCCCCTGTATTTTCTAGGAAAAGTGTAACAAAATACAAAAATTGATGAATTCCCCTCTAAAGACTATAGAACCATAAATTAGGACAAAATCCTTTGGTTTTTTCCTGTTTTTGTGAGATTATATAAATATAATTATAGTAGATGGAGGTGTAAAATATGGCTGTAGGTGAACGAATTAAATCTTTGCGAAAACAGTTGGGAATCTCTCAAAAAGAATTATGTAAAGGAATATGTACTCAAGCATTTATCAGTAAACTTGAAAATGACAACATATCCCCTTCCGGAGAATTGTTATGGCAGCTGGCACAGCGCCTTGGTGTCCAGTTGGATTATTTAATCGCCTCCTCCTTCGATGAACGATATGATTACTCTGAAGAGGTTTTAAAACAGTTGCAAAAAGCAGCCAGAAAGCGAGATTATCAAACCATAAGAAACATTATAATTACGGAGGAAAAAAATCCTTACTTCAAATCACGTCACAGGAGAATTCTCCTATGGTTCAGGGGGATTTATGTCTATTATCTACAAAAAAATTTCAAATTAGCCATTTCTTATCTTGATGAAGCCTTGGCGCTTTCCAAAAACACTTCGCTCATTTATGACAACATAAATCTACAAATTCTTATTTCCAAAGCAATTTTCTATTCAGAATCTAAACACTTCGAAATATCATTCCGTCTTTATGAGGAAGCTATTCACATCATTAAAACACTCCCCATTTCAATCGAAAATGAGTCCATTATCAAACTTTATTACAATTATGCGATTGCTTTAAGAGAAACAGGTATGTATAAAAAATCTAATTCTTACCTCGAAAAGGGAATTCAATATGGCAAAGAACACCATTCATTCTTTGCTCTTGGGGACATGTATTATTATATTGCTAGAAACTATGAAGCTCTAAGCGAAAAAAGCATAGTAACAAAAATGTATTATAACAAAGCGATAATGGTCTATGAGTTAACGGATAACGAAAAAATGCTACAAACTACCAAACAAAGGATTAATGAAATTCAACCATAAAACTATCTGCATTTTCTATCATACTTTTAATAACCGATTGGGGGGTGTCATGTCGACGGATAAAGGATTAAACTGCAAGTACGCACCGGATGAAAAAATCAGAAAAAGAAAACCGTAAGAGCTGCCTGCCATTACGGTTTTATTGAAATTTATCATGAATACTTGCATAGTGTTTCCGGCTCAATATGATTTTCAATCGAAGTAATCCCGTTCAGCAATTATCGGAATGAATTTTTCCTGTAAACCATCATCAAATACTTCGGGCGAAATAATCTTAGTTTCAGTTCTACTCCCCCGCTACTTTTTTGTACCTTGGTATAATATCCTTCATCACAAATAATTAAGACTCTTTCAACTTCTGGATCCTTTACGGTTTTCACAATAAATTCATACAGATCCATTTCATCTTTTAAATCCCATTTATCTAGTACCACATCAACACCATCCTCACGTAGACGCGAAGCCAATTCATAAACCCAATCTTCATGTTCTGCCTTTATCCAACTATAAGGTATGAAGGTTTTGAATGGCCTAGGAATTTCTTTCATTGGACTTTCTCTTTTAACCTCTTCACATAAGTAAATTCTACAAAAAAGAAGCTGCTAAAATCAGCAGCTCAGAAGGAAAATTGTCGTATCACTTGAAGTATATTTTTCCATTCAGTTTAGATCAAGTGAATTTAAAGCCGGAAAAACACCAATAACTGTTTAAAAGGAAAACATTCTTTATGTTATAGTTTGGATTAAATTGACAGAATACACCGGAATTTTACTATTTGGACTAAAAATATGTCTTTGAAAAAACCTAATAAATATAACGATGTTTATATATTTGTTCAAAACGGCGTGCAAATCAAACGATATGGAATGTCAACTAATAAGATGAACGGAGAATGAAATCACAGAAAAATACAATTATTGTTATGTTAAGAATGTATTAAAAATATTTCAGGGGGTTATTAAATGAGTGTAAAACGAAAGATTAGTAAGTTGGTATTATCAACAGCCTTAGTAGGAACTCTTTCACTAGGTGGTTTAGGACTGGGACCTTCAGTAGAAAATGCGTATGCTGCTGAAGACGGTCCTGATCAGTATATTGCTTACACTGGATATGAATATGATAAGAGTAGTCAATATACTGGTAAAAAAATAACATGGAGCCATGATCACGATAACTCATACGGAACTACTACAGATACTGTGACACATTCTGTTTCCCGTACAAAGTATACGAATGCATCTGTTTCAACTTCTGCAAGTTTTGATGCAATGGTTTCAGAAGTTGGCATTAGTTACGAAGTTGGTTGGGGAAGCAATCAGACAGTATCAACTAGCGTCACCTATACAATTCCAGCCGGTGCAAGATATACTTTAAGATACGGAAGCAGGTACGTTAAAACTTCCGGATATGAAAGATATTATAGCAGAGGTACCCTTGCTAGCAGCAAGTGGGTAAATGGTGAATGGACTTATAGAGGGTATTCTGATAAAGTAGCTTACTAATAATCATTTAACTGGAGGGTCCGAATTGAAATTACGTAAATCTCTTACAGTCATACTTTCCTCGTTGTTTTTATTTTTCTCTATAGGATGCCAGGACATACAAAAAAACAATACCGTTAATAATACGAAAGAAGCTGAAACAATTCAAAATGAACCACAACAATCCCTTAAAACAGAGGAATCTAAAGACTTGTCTATAGATTTTGGTAATAAATTCAACCCTCCACACTTTCTTGTACAGGCTTTTTCAATTGAACCAAAAGAAAATACACTTGAATTTCAAATAGATTATAAATTAAGTGACGAGTTGTTTCAGTTTATCCTAGAACATCAACCTGAAGTATACTTTTCTATCCAATACCCTGAAAAAATCAAGAAATTTACAACTACACCTGCTAGTCCGCTTGTGAAGGCACCAAAATTCACAAAAGACACCACACAAAGAAGTTTTCAACTATCTTTTTCACAAGAGCTTTCTAAAAAAATCGGTGAAACTGAAGCAGATAAAATAAAAGAAGAGTTAACTGGTTACCAGTTAACAGTATTTAATAAAAGCAAGCAGCCTGTACATATTTATGATGACATCTTTTACTATAGTCAGGTTGAATATGGCATTTCTGATATTAAAGAAAAATAAAATCAATGACCTGATTTTTTACTGAGGCGCAATAACGAAAGAAGCTCGGAATCTCAACGAGCTTCTTTTAATTTACTTTTGGTATTAGATAATTTAACTAAAGCTTAACGCTACTCCCATAAAGTCTTCGCTTCACTCTGCCGTTAAAGACCTCTTTCCAGTATCCTTTTGACATGTCCGCATTGCCACACCTGTGAAGGTCTGGGAACCGAGAAATGAGTTTGTCATACAATGCCTCAGTCATAAACGCTGTTTTCCAGATAGCGAAGCGGCTCCTCGGCATCGTATGTATGATAGGCGGCCGCAAAGTCGATGGCGATGGATTTTGTTTTTTCCAACACGTCTGTCGGAAAGCGTTCCGTCTGGTCATATTCATTCCCCACATCCTCTTGCACAGGCGCATCAGCTTTTACGAAAAGAAGCAGCAGTTAGGAGATTGCCGTACTCGATACCGGAGTGGACTATTACCATCTTGATTTGGACGGCAAGACTCTATGATGTTATGACTTCGTCGATAATGATTATACGCGATGGACTTGAACGGCCACGATACCCATGTCGCGGGAACAGCTGCAGCGGAAACCAATAATTCAACAGGAGTAGCCGGCATGGCATCGAATACTGACATTCTTGCCGTCCGTGTCCTGGATGCGAACGGCAGCGGGTCGCTTGCTGATTTTGCGGACAGGATAACGTATGTTGCGGATTATGGAGCTGAAGTGATAACCATGTCCCTCGGCTGTGAATGCAGCATAACAACGCTCGCCAATGCGGTCAACGGAACAGCGGATCTGTCCTGGTTGCTGCTGCAGGCCATGACACAGCGTATCCACTACCTTTGAGCCTGCTTCCTACACCAATGTCATTTCAGTTGGAGCCGTTGATCGATATGACCAGAAAGTGTCATTCTCCAACTATGGCAAATGGGTGAATGTAACAACTCCTGGTGTCGATATCGCTTCCACGACGCCTAATAATGGATATTCGTACATGTCCGGCACTTCGATGGCTTCCCCTCACGCAGCCGGTCTTGCAGGCCTGCTTGCTTTACAGGGAAGAAGCAATTACCAAATCCGCCAGGCAATCGAACAGACAGTCGATAACATCAGCGGAACGGGATCATATTTTGAACATGGCAGAATCAATTCGTATGATGCTATCAGGTATTAAACCTTTTTAAACAGAGAACAACAAAGGGGTTCAACCAGCATAGAAATTGCTCAGGGCTAAAGCTCAAAAAATCGAGTATGAAACTTTTATGTTTCATACTCGATTTTAAACTCCTATTTATCATATTTCTCAATGGCATCTGAACTTTTTGCTTCAAAACTAACAGATCACTTTTTTAATGTTTTGGCTAAAATTTTATTATACACCCACCGATACCAGCCGCTTTTCACTTCAACCCCTGTTAAATATGTTTGCAATTCATCAAATGGTTTTTTCCACGCTCTTATTGCCTCTATATGATCAATAACAGGCTGCCTTTTATAATAATTCATTTGAATCGTTTACTGATATCTGTCTTAAGGGGCTTTGGAGATAGAAGCGGTAGAGGAAGAATGAACTCAGATACAACCCTTAGAGTTCCACTTCCTCCTCGCGGTTTATGTCTAGTAACAGGAGAAGAAACCCCTACTGCTGGCGAAAGTACTACTGCCAGATATTTAAATATTAAAATGGAGCAGACAGTGTGAATCTTAAGGTTCTGACTCAGTTACAAAACAACTATGCTGAACTTAAAAGGGTTTATAAGAAATACCTTGAATGGTTAGCTCCTCAAATCGATAATTTAATTGACGAATATAAAGCTAATTACGCAAAAACCAGAAATTTGTTCTCAAGCAAATTCCAAAGTCATCCAAGGATCCCTGACACACTTGCAAGTCTATATCTTGGTTTTATTCAATACTTGAAGTTTCTGACCAGTCAAGAAATTATTGATCCGGATACAATGAAAGGATTGAAAATATCCATGGTTCAAACCTTAACAAAACCAGGCGAGGAACATTCCTATGATGTCAGATCAGAAAAGCCAACCTCTGAATTTCTGTTCGCAGTCTCTTCCCTGCTTAGTTTGAATATCCATCTGTCCTTTTTGTACAACGAATGATCTCATTTGCCAAAACAACAATATATTATTTTAGTTCAAACAACGCCCTGTTAGTAATATTGTGACCGATTGAAACAGATGACACAGTGATACTCACGAAAAAATGTATATACAATAATAATTATGCACATTAACGAAGTAGTGCTTGTTACACGAAGCAGATTACTTCAAGAGGAATTTAAACAATTGGCATTGAACTACTGTATAAACACCTATATTTTCGGGAGTATTGAATAAAATGGATATAAAAAGTGAAGCCCCAAGAGATAATTAAAAATCATTTTTGAGGATTAAGAATATACGCGGTAAAATTACCCTTCCCGTTATTGGTAATCCGGCACGATTCTATTGTTTTTGCTTTTTCTGGCTTTTCAAAGAAAAAGTAGTTGACGATTAAAGTTAACTTATGATAAAATTAAAAATTTGATAAAAAATAATATATATGTTAAGGTTAAGAAGGTTACCATATACGGAGGTGGATTATTTGTTTCAAATTGGCGAAAACATTATTTATCCAATGCACGGAGCAGGTATAATTAAAGCCATAGAAGAAAAGGAAATCTCAGGGGTGAAGCAACAGTATTATGTCATAAAAATGTTAATCGGTAATATGCAAGTCATGATTCCTACGGGTAAAATATTGAGTTCAAGTATACGCCCTGTTACTGACATAATTGCATTAAAACACATCATACACATTTTTCAGCATGGAGAATCAGATAGATTACTGCCGTGGAAACAAAGGTATAAAGTGAACACGGACAAAATAAAAACGGGTAAAATACAAGAATGTGCTGAAGTTGTACGTGATTTAATGCGTATGAAGAAAGAAAAAGTACTTAATACAAGCGAACAAAAAATGTTAGATAACGCACATGAATTTTTGATTAGTGAACTGGGATGCATTAAAGGGATTACTGAAAATCAAATAAAAAGTTTCCGGTAAGGTTAATTTAAGATAACGTATGACATCTCCCGAAAACATCCTGAATTTTTTAGGAATATGTTTATTATGGAAGTAAATCTTTTCAAAGACATTCAACTTCTCCAATTCACCTTTAGAGATTACCTCTTTTTTTATTTCTACAATCTAATCCATTTTTATTATTTGAATTTCTTTTACGAACGTTTGAAGTTTCATCAAATAACTCGATAAAATAGTCACTTGATTTTTGCAATCCTGATTTACACTGGCACGGACAAGGAGCCGTAAGCATGAAAGAGAAGTAGGGCTTTCATTGTTTTAGGTATACAATTTATTATTTAAGTCATTACTTCTAGAAGAAAAAACAATCAATCTCACCTCTATCTTTAAGAATTTTTTACATCTACTGAGACAGTTTTGAATAGTAATTGTTTATCTTCTTTACGTAAAAGAGAAAAACGAATTGGTAACACCATATGGTCAACTACAAAAATGGTTTCCAGATCAGGAAACCATTTTTTATTGAGTATTATACAGAGGACATAAAAAAACAGGCCCTATATAAAGAGCCTGATTGTATATAAACGATTTAAGATTAAGCAGCTTTTTGAACGTTAGCGGCTTGAGCTCCACGAGCACCTTGCTCAACGTCAAACGTTACTTTTTGTCCTTCGTCTAAAGATTTGAAGCCGTCACTTTGAATTGCAGAGAAGTGTACGAATACATCGTCTCCATTTTCACGTTCGATAAAGCCAAAACCTTTTTCTGCATTAAACCATTTAACTGTACCTTGTTCCATTTTTGTTGCCTCCTAGTGCGTTACCACACATTGTATTAATATCCTTGCCCAAAGTATCATCAAGATGAAAAAATGATATTCATACTATCCTTTACACCGAACAAAAATAATTCTTCTTTATCATATCAGGAAACGGAAAAAATTGCAAATTAATACAATTTAACTAAAATAGTAAAATTTCCAGTAAAGTGTGTCAGTTATTTTAGCAGAAATAGTTTCATTTTAATTGATGGTCACAAATATTAGGTCAGCCTCATAAGACCAAATTATCTCCGCCTTTCTTGTATATGAAAGAGTCGCATTTAAAATGGACAGTATAGCCGGCTAAAAATATACAAAATCGTCGCCTTAAATTTCGACAAACTTCATAATTAAATTGAATCAAGTGGGGGTTGATACCTGTCAATCCAGTTGAAGAAACTTCACCTCCCCCAATAAAAGAAAAAGAATTTATTACATGGAATAAAACACAGATACACCGATTTTTAGAGGTTGCCCGTTCTGAAGATGCCCACATACCATTTTTATTAGCTATTTATACAGGGATGCGTAGAGGTGAAGTGCTTGGCCTTAAGTGGGGCGATATTGACTTTGCTAATAAACGGATTAAAATTCAAAGAAGCCTGGCTCGTACTTCCAAAGGTATTGTATTTAAGACACCAAAAACAAGAAGATCAAAAAGGCCTGTGGCTATTTCCAATTATATTGTCGATGAGTTAAAAAACGAAAAGATAAAACAGGATTTACGAAAGGAAAGTTCTGAGGAAGTTTATGAGGAGTTAGATCTGATTATATGTACTGAAACAGGTAAACCAAAAGATCCACGGAATTTGTTGCGTCTTTTCTACTCCTTGATTGAGAAGGCTCAGGTACCCAAAATCAGTTATCATGATCTCAGGCATACTCATGCCACCCTTATGCTGGAGATCGGTGAAAACCCAAAAATCGTTTCTGAACGATTAGGCCACAGTCGGGTTGGTATTACACTAGACCGCTATTCACATGTGAATCAGGATATGCAACAAAGCGCAGCCGAGAAGTTCGAAAAGGCCCTTTTACATGATAATGAAAAGTGATGTGGTCAAAATGTGGCCAACCTCAAAACAACATAAAAAAGACCACTTCCGAAAAAGTGATCTTTTACTGGAAACCCTCGTTCCAAAGGGTTTCTCCGGGTTTGGCACCCAATGATTCCGACTGGGCTCGAACCAGCGACCTCTACCCTGTCAAGGTAGCGCTCTCCCAGCTGAGCTACGGAATCATGATAGGAATGTAATTGTAAGCCGATTAGCTGGGAACTTATCGACAAGTAATAATATATCAGGAAAGCTGATTGATTGTCAACATGGTTTTTCATATTAATTTATTTGGACTTCGACGTCCTTTAAACGATGATCCTTTTTCTATTATTAGGGTGGTCCCTTCAGAGCAGAATTGCAAGGCAATTCTCAGGCATTTTTCACAATTCCGCCTTTTCATCAGACAGGTTTCTTTGGCATCCTCTTCAGGGAAATAGTAAGCAGGGCTTAACTGCACAGAACTCGCATATAGTTTTTAAGAATGGAAGGAGACCAATTATGACGAACGGACCGTTACATATCACTTCGGAGATCGGCAGGCTGGAGAAGGTTGTGCTGCAGCGGCCGGGGGCAGAATTGGAGAATTTGACGCCGGAGTATTTGCATAAGCTGCTGTTTGATGATATTCCGAATTTGCCGGCTGTGCAGAGAGAACATGTCGAGTTTGCAAAGGCACTCGAGAATTACGGGGCTGAGGTGCTTTATCTTGAGGACCTTGCAGCTGAAGCTCTTCAGGATGACAAAGTAAGGACACAGTTTGTGGATGAATTTTTGCAGCTGCCGATGCGGACGAATGTCAATGAAGAATCGGTGTTTGCGAGTTTGAAAGATTACTTGCTGAAGCAGTCTCCTTTTGAGATGGTGCGCCGGATGATGAACGGGGTCCGGATTGATGAAGTGGAAGTGCGGAAAAATCATAAGCTGCACAGTTTGATGGAAGACCATTACCCTTTTTACCTTGATCCGCTCACAAATCTCTATTTCACACGCGATCCGGCAGCTGTCATCGGGAACGGCATTTCGATCAACCATATGACACAGGAAGCGCGCCGCAACGAGCCGCTTTTCATGAAGTATGTGATGAGGCATCACCTTGATTTTGCCGCGCATGACATTCCGTTTTTGTATGATGTGGACGAGCCATTTTTCATGGAGGGCGGCGACCAGCTGGTTCTTAGTGACGAGGTCCTTGCAATCGGGATCAGTGCGCGGACGAGTGCGCATGCAGTTGAGATGCTGGCCGGAAAACTTTTTGATAAAACGTATGACTTTAAAAAAGTGATGGCAGTTGAAATCACGAAGAAGCGTGCCTTTATGCATCTTGATACGGTGTTCACCCAAATCGATCATAACAAGTTCACGATCCATCCGGAAATTGAAGGTGAGGGCGGCGAAATGAGGATTTTCATCCTTGAGCAGGATGAGATTGGCGAAATCAAGATTGAAAGACGGTCCAACCTGCTGGAGACGCTGAAGGATTTGCTTGGCATCGATGATATCGAACTTATTCCGTGCGGCGGCAATGACCCTATCGCTTCAGCACGTGAACAATGGAATGACGGATCAAATACGCTTGCCGTCTCTCCTGGCGTCGTTGTGACATATGACCGTAATTACGTGACGAATAAGGTGCTGAGGGAGCATGGTGTCGAAGTGATTGAAGTGCCGAGTTCGGAGTTGTCCCGAGGCCGCGGCGGCCCGCGCTGCATGAGCATGCCGATTGTGAGGAAGGTTCCAGGCACCGGGTAACTAAAAGTAGGAATGTAAAGTCTGTCTTCATCGGCAGGCTTTTTTCGTTATCTGGTGAATATTAGGAATAGGTTCATGTTATGATGATTAGTGATAGTATTCAGCAGACATAATTGCAGGGAAAGAAGGGGTTCAATGGCACATTTTGATGCATATGCGAATGAATATGATGCATGGTACACGACACCGCTCGGGCAATATGCCGATGATGTGGAGAAGGTTCTGATCAAAGATCTCGCCGATCCGAAAGAGGACGAACGTGCGCTTGACATCGGTTCCGGAACCGGAAATTATTCAATTTGGCTGGCGGAAAGAGGCCTGGATGTGACAGCGCTGGACCAGTCGGATGAAATGACGAAGATCGCTAAGAAGAAGGCATTTGCTAGAGGCCTTTCGATTGATTTCCGCCTCGGGCATGCTGAAACCCTTCCATTTGAAGATGAATCGTTCGATCTGGTCACATCGGTTACAGCGGTTGAATTCATGGATAATCCGTCAACCGTTTTGAAGGAAGCGATGCGGGTGCTGAAGCCCGGCGGTCGCCTTGTAATCGGCCTGCTGACCCTCGACAGCCCGTGGGGTGAGATGTACCGCCAAAGTGTTGCCGCCAATCCTGACAGCCTGTTTGCAAAAGCGCACCTTTATAAGGAAGAGGAAGTGAAGGATTTGCTTCCGCAGGAATACACGCTGAAAAAAGGGTTATATTATCCGCCTCACCAGGAATTTGATGCTGAAGAGGCGGCCGAAACGGAATATAAGAACCAGAAAATGCAGACGGACAGGGCCGGGTTTTTTGCTGTCCGCTGGGTGAAGGAGGAGCAACGATGATTTCATGCCAGCTGTCTCTTTACCCCCTCGGCACCGAGTCGTACGATGATGTTGTCTCCCGTGCGGTCGAACACATTTTGCCGCTGAAGGAAGAAGGCCTTACAATTGAAGTCGGCAGTATGAGTTCTGTCGTGAAAGGACCGGATGATGTTGTCTGGAAAGCAGTCCGGACGCTTTTTGAAGCGGCAAAAGATGAGAAGATTGTGCTGAACACCACATTTTCCAATGAATGCGGATGTGATTTGTAAGTCTTTCCCTTCCCTTCTGGCTATAGCCGGGAGGGATTTTTTTGTAACTTCTCCCCTTTCCGGTTCGTATCACTTTATATAGAGATTATATTAGGGGGCTTTTGGTATGCAAGTTGACTACGGGTTTGAGGGAAGTATCGTTGCTTCCATTCTTCAGCTGGCCGCTTGGGGGATTCTCGGTTTTACCATTTATTCAATTTATCGCAAACAAGAAGAAAAGCCGAAAATGTGGAAAGCTGCACTGATTGCGCTCATCGGCATTTTTTCCTTTTCAATCACTCTTCCATGGCATGGACAGTTCATTAAGGTTCCGGTTTTGCCGCTCGGTGCCTGGTTTGTTTTTCTTTATTTCAATCGCCGCGGGGAAGGCTGGCAAAGGTTCCGGCGTTTTGCCTGGAGCGGATTTTTTGCCAATTTTCTTTTTCTGACGGCGGCACTGGCGGCCCCTCCGATTGAAAACCTCGTTTATCCGGAAGACGCTGCATCCACCTATATTGCAGATGCCGATCATGCATCGGTTACCTTGCTCTATCCAGCTGCGGATTCTGCAATCGTAAATGAAGAAGCACTCCTTGGGCAAGTTAAGGAAATGAAAAGGGAGACTGTCCGGCCTATAGAATGGCATGAGGAAAGCTGGAACCGGCAAAACGAGCGCTTCCCGTATCAATTGACCGGCACGTCGCCTAAATGGGGAAGCGGCATTCCTCTTGTCATCTATGTAGAAAAAGACGGCAAAGGCCTGCTCGTGGAAACGCCTGAAAACCAGTTCTATTTCCGTTCACCAGATTCATTTTTAGAGGGGGGAGAATAGAATGACCCGTAATGTTAAAACAACAATTGGAATTGCAATAATTTTTGCAGCAGTTGCAGTCATCTACATGTTCTATTTTGCCCCTCCCGCTCCTTTACCTGATGAAGCACAGCTGCTGGAAAAGATGGATGAGACCTTTCCTGCAGGCCATGCAACAGAAATACTGGATACACTTCAGCTGGACAGCGGGTATGTGTTTGTGCCATTCATCAGCAGCGGTGACGATTATGGTGCAAGCTACTGGGAATGGAAACTTCATGACTGGAAACCGGTCCGGATCGACACAACCGGGGAACCGCAAATCTGGACACCGGAGCCCGGGGACGACTCCTCCTCTTATGCCGTCTGGAACTTTCACCCAAAGGACAAGATCAGCAAAGCTTCCTTTTATTTGCTTCGGGACAACAGCTATTCGATCTCGCCCCGGTCAGAAATCTACATACCGAAAGTGCAGTTGGAAACCGCGGCTGATGTCAGCGCGAAGTCTTACGGCATAATGGAAATGCCGGAAAGCTGGAATTCGCTTCTTGACCCTTCAAAAGATATTCAGGAGGCGCGATATCCGAACACATACCTCAACTTCGGTTTTTCAGAACAAACGATGAGAACGGGTGCCATTCTCTATGACAGCGAAGGAAACCAGGCCTTTCCTGACCACTCTGTTAATGGCAAAGGATATTCGAATGGAAATATAATGCTTGAATATATGCATTTTTTAAATGAAGAAGAATTATTATCCAATGAATAGAAAAAAAAACGGAACCTTCGCTGACTGGGGTTCCGTTTATTCTTCCATCCCTTTTTTATCCTTCACTTCCCATGCCAAAGCCGCAAAAACTTAAGTCCATCAAAACCGTAAAGGGGGAAAATTCACGGAAGCTGCCGTAGATTCCCGGTTATATGAATACCATATTTACCGATTTTTCATCCAGCCTTGCCTTCCGGCCGTTCTTCCTTGCCCATCAGCAGGAAGCTGAGCAAATATGCTGAACTTGTCACGGTAAACAGGGCAAATATTCCTGGTGTGAGTGCAAAATACAGGCTCAGCGGAAGTGACCACAGGAATGCGATTAACATGAAACTTTTTTTGACAGACAGTGACGCCCGAATCGCCATTGCGGCAGGGAGAACGAGCATAAAAAAGGTGTTAAAAGCGGGTTCGGGTCCGCTCGCACTGGCGTAAGGATTAACGAAACTGAATATAAACCATAACATGATGGTTGCCAGTCCAGCTCCAATCCCGACAATTGCTGACCATTTTTTAATACCATCCGCCCCCTCTTCTTAGCGCTTTCATGACAGGCCCTGCCACCAATACAGCGAGATCATGGTGCTTAGCAAGCCAACTAACAGGGAAACGTCGCTCCTCCCTTTTTCTATGACTAAGGAAGCCGCAGCTATATACAAGATAAACAGAAGCACAAAATGGATTGGTGCAAAGTCCGCATAGGATTGAGCGGTGAATAAGATGATAAGCACGATGACATGGAGTCCGTCATATTGCTGCAGTCCTAACCCTTTCGTCATTTCATTCCCACCTTTACTTGATACACTATGCCTCTTTCAAACTGTCAAGCATCACATATCCCAGCGCAATCCCCGCAATGAGCGCCAGCGGAATGTCCGAATTACCCACGATTGCAGCACCAAACGGAAGCATTCTTCCAAAAGGAAGTGAAAAGTAAAGATGCATCATCTGTGAGACATACAGTGCCGGCAAGCCGATGCCGAGCAGTTTCGCCCAGTTGATGGACCACTCTTTCCCTTCTTTGATATCACGGATGAATGTTGGCAGCCGGAACAGCATGCCGATCATGACTGGAAACAGAGTTGCGTAGATGAGGACCAGTCCCATTGGAACCCCTTCATAAAAAGTGTTCCGTAAGTCAAGGGGAACCTTAAACCCCCAATAAACTAGCGCACCCATTACTGCTGCGTACAGGGCATATAAAATCAGGCGCTTCATATGAACCGTCTCCTTTCATCCTTATTCACAAGCTGAAGTTCCGAGTTTTATCTTCACCTTTTATTATACGGGATAACCTGGTGTAAAGTTTCAATTTTCTGTATTTTTAAGGGAATACAATTGCGCAAGGCGTCCGCTTGGCGGTGTACGCATAAGCGGGGTACCCGCAGGGAGGTTCGCTTTCCTCCCCGAGGGGATCGCCGCTCATGACGATAGCCGCTGGCACCTGGAGCCGGACGATTCCCAATACGATGCCAGACCAACACAGCCTGAGTACCCCGGGGATGGAAATTTGCACGTTCTTCCACCGTTTCAAGAAAGCCGACGGCCAAAACCGGGTTGTTAACTCATATACAGGATCATTCCAACCATTTAAGCCCGGTAACCATCCGGATTTGTCTCATTTTATAAAAAGACTATTCCTTTTCTTCGTATTTCACGCCAGATGACTGTTCCTTCGCGCCATATCCCCGGCCTTTCACGCCGTATGCGAACAACCGCAATCAGGGGGTGCACTTTCGCGCGGAATCCCGTTTCTTTCACGCCAAACGATCAGTGTTTCATGCGCAATAGCCCATATTTCATGCCGTAGAGGCCAACTTTCACGCCGTAGCAGCTGTTTCGCGCCGTTCAGCCCGGCTTTCACGCCGGAACTCCTTTTTTCATGCAAGGCGACAGACCCTGGCTCGCAGCTGGACATCTCGAATTGCGCAAGGCGCCCGCTTATGACGATAGCCACTGTGCCTAAGCTGGACATTGACCTTGCATGAAACTTATGCTTTCTTACTTAGTAAAAAAACCCGCCCGATGTCCGGACAGGTTTTTCAGCGAAGCAATCTTCTCAATATCTTTCTGGCAATATAGCCTTTCGTACCGCCTTTGATGTAGCCTCCGCGATAGCCTCTTTTTCCGCCGCGCAGCACCCGGCTGACGGAATAGACGCCTTTTGCAATCATAATCAGCCTGCGCATCGTCATCCTCCTCTTTTATAGGCATCCCCGAAGCCTTGAATGTTTCAGGGCGCCGGAAGTGAGTGTGTCAGATTTTATCAGCTTAAGCGCTCTTCATGGTCACGTTTTTGGATTTCATCATCACCGAATCCGTCTTCCCTGTCACGCAGCAGGTGGGCAAGCCGGCTCGCTGCATTTGATGCGATACTTGCGACGAGGTCATCAAGAAACGTGTGGATCTTATTCTTTTCCGGTACTGTATCCAGTTCATGGATGACGCCGGTCTTTTGCTTATCGAGAAAACCGAATGTAGTGACAGCGATGCTTCCATAGCCGAATACTGCTCCGATCGCGAGGGTTTCATCGACGCCGAATAGGCCTTCATCAGCTGCGACGATGGATTGCAGCGGCTCGGACAGTTTGCCCTGCTCTGCCAATTTATCAAGCTCGATGCCGACAAGGACGGCATGCTGGATTTCACGTTTTTGCAGGACCGCTTCGACACTTTCGATGCAGTCCCTCAGGTCGATCTGATCACCGGCAAAAGGTGCTTGCAGATCATAGACAATTTCAGCGATCGACTTGATTGTGACCCCCCGTTCTTCAATCAGCGCACGTGCCGCAGCTTCTACGTCCCTGCTGTGCACACGTTTTATATCTGAGTTACCCATAATCAAACTCTCCTCTCAACAACGTATCTTTTTGGTGTATTCCCTATTATAGCACTTATTAATCTTTCAGCCTTACTGGAAGAAACTCACGGCAATTGCCTCCGGCCAATTATGCTACAATTATTGAAGAGAGTATACAGATTGATTGGATGGAGGCGGTAACATGGCAGATATTCAAAGAGGAAAAATCGAAGAACAGATGCTGTACAGTGACATATTGGGTGAAGACGTGACATTGCTCGTTTATTACCCGCCCAACTTTTCACCGTTATATAAATATACCATTTTAATTGCACAGGACGGCCGTGATTACTTTACGCTCGGCAGGATCGCCCGGACTGCAGACAGGCTGTTGGATGAACAAAAAATCGAAAACACAATCATTGTCGGTATTCCTTACCGGGATGTGGAAGACAGGCGGGCCAAATACCATCCGAAGGGGGAAAAACACAGGGCATACCTCCGCTTTCTGGCGAATGAACTTGTCCCTTACCTGGATCATGCTTTCCCAACTTATCAGATGGGCGGCGGGCGGGCGCTTATCGGTGACTCACTTGCGGGAACGGTATCCCTTCTCGCTGCGCTTTCCTATCCGCATACGTTCGGCCGGGTGCTGCTGCAGTCGCCTTACGTGACAGATGACGTGCTGTCAGCGGTTGAGTCGTTTGAGCATACGCAGCTGCTTGAGGTTTATCATGTTATAGGAAAAAACGAAACAGCGGTCGAAACGACGAATGGGAAGACGAAAGATTTTATTAGGCCGAACCGGAAACTGAATGAACTTTTCAAAGCAAAAGGATTCACCTTTTTTTATGATGAATTTGACGGCGACCATACATGGACATACTGGCAGCCGGATCTTGAGCGGGCTCTTGCTGTAATGCTGAAACGTTATTAATTTTGCCGAGGTATGAAGTTGTAAGAATTTTTGATATAATATGGTAAGAATTATATGATATCAGCATCCTGCTTAGGAGGGAACCGGACATGTCATTGAAGTATGGTGTAGCTATTTTTCCATCTAAGACCCTGCAAGATCTCGCAAATTCTTATCGCAAACGCTATGATTCCCACTATTCGCTAATCCCGCCTCATCTTACCCTGAAGGAACCGTTCGAGGTAGATGACAGCGATCTGGATGAGCTTGTACAGAAAATTGGCGGCATTGCAAAGCAGGTCGATCCTTTCACTTTGCATGTGTATAAAGTGGGGACATTTTATCCTGCTAATAATACGATATATTTGAAAGTCGAACGGCAGGATGAGCTTGAAAAGCTGCATCAGCTGCTTTATTCAGGGAATTTAAAACAGGAACAGCGCTATTCGTTCGTTCCTCATATCACCATTGCCCAGGATTTGTCCGATGATGAACATTCCGATGTTCTCGGAAGGACAAAAATGATGGATATCGAATACGAAGAAACTGTTGACCGCTTCCAGCTCCTTTATCAGCTGGAGAATGGTTCATGGACCGTCTATGAAACATTCCGGCTTGGGAAGGACGAGTAGGAAATGGACGTAAGATTGGTTCAGACAGACAGCGAGCTTGAAGACGCTTTTGAAGTGCGGAAGATTGTGTTCGTGGATGAGCAAAATGTTCCTGTTGAAGAAGAAATTGACCAGTATGAAGAGGATTCTGTTCATTTTGTGGCCTATGACGCCAGCAAACCAGTTGCGGCCGGGCGGCTTCGGATCCTGGAGGATACAGGTAAAGTCGAACGGATTTGCGTTCTCGCGGACTACCGTAAAACGGGACTCGGGAAGCAAGTCATGGAAGCGATTGAACAGCACGCCGCCGAACTCGGCGCCTCAACAGCAAAATTGAATGCCCAGACACATGCAGAAGCCTTCTACGGCAAGCTCGGCTATGAAACAGTTTCCGGTCTATTCATGGACGCCGGCATTCCGCATGTGACGATGGTGAAAAAACTGAAATAACCGCTGATATGCGGGCTATTTCGCAACCCAATAAATTCATTCAAAAAGCAGCGGCCGCTTTTCACAGCGGCCGTTTTTTATTTGCCTGTGACAGTGACTGTTCGACAGGTGCCTGTCACCTGTCGAACGAGTGTCGAATAGGAGGAGGGAAGTTGATGAATCATGCTTTTTCGGTTGCCGATCCTGAGATGATTGAAGATGTGTCTCAAAAGGGGCTGGCAGCAAAACCGTTTGTTTTGAAGTATGCAAAAGTTTTAGATCAAATATGGGAGGTCATCCCGCCGAAGGGAATCGTGTTTCACGATTATCTTTCCGCGACAGAAGTGTTTGCCAACACGCCGCTGCCCGCGTATACGTCGAAGAATCTGATTCATGTGTGTCCTGTCGAGAATGTATGGGAGGACATTTTTTTGAACGCAGCGTCGGAGTGCAGGCAGCTGAATGTTGAGCTCTTTTACAAAACGCTGAGTTCCGTTGATATGGCGGTCATTGCCGCCCATCAATATACACACCATCTCGCCTGTTTTCTTGATTCCTTGGAAGAAGCCGATGATGCCGCCTGGTTCATTGAGGGTCTCTCTTGTTACTTGCCGCGGCGGCTTCTGTACGATGAGGAGCGCTTTGAGGCCGTCATGGCTGTTGAAGAGGATCTGATCCGTACGTATCGCCCGCTATTCGGCAATTACGCACTGCGGGCGTTCGGACAGGCGGAAGAGCCGGGTAACGGTCCTGCTGGAACATTGTACGATTACTGGCGCAGCACCAGGACGGTCCGTTATCTTGTTGAGGAATGCGCTGCCGGCAACATCAAGCCGCTGCTTCAGCATTATGTGGACTGGAAAAATGAAGGGAAACGGTATCCGTTCAATCGCTACCTTGCCCACCGGTATAAGATTGAAAATGGGCAGGCGGCAGATCTGGGGCTTGTGTAACATAACCACGAATCATCCCAGGATAAGCGGAACTGACCATTTTGTCTTACCGCTTGGATGCTGCACGCTGCAGATTGGATGACGGTCATTTTTGAGGGGCCGCTTTACGTCTTTGTTAGAATGAACAGCCGTTTTTATGTCCATACTATCCTGTAAGTATGCATGAGGCGGGTGAATCAGTTTGAATGATTTTTTACAAATTGGTACTGAACTGGTTATCGGTTTTATCGCCCTGTTCTTCCTGACGAAATTATTGGGGAAAAACCAGATTTCTCAGATTACAGCGTTTGACTTTGTATCAGCTATCGTACTTGGTGAACTCGTCGGTAATGCTCTGTACGATAACGAAACAAAAATCACGAAAGTTTTATTTGCCGTGGTGCTCTGGGGAATGCTGATCTATTCAACCGAACTGATCACACAAAAATTCAAGCGTGCCCGCTCATTTTTAGAAGGACAGCCCTCCATCCTGATTTCCCATGGGAAACTGGATCGGCAGGCACTAAAGAAAAATCAGCTGGATATCAATCAGCTGCAGCATTTGCTGAGATCAAAAGACGTATTTTCACTCCGGGAGGTTGAATATGCCATCCTGGAAACAGACGGCAGCGTCAACGTCCTGAAGAAATCCGCGTTCGCCAACCCGACCCGCAGCGATATGAATCTGCCGGAAGAAAAAGTGATTCTTCCAATTACCCTCATAACCGACGGCGAAGTCATCTGGGACAATCTTGAACAATCGGGATTCGACAAGGACTGGCTTCAGGGGCAAATCCAGGTGCACGGAGCCCGGGAGATCAAAGACGTCCTCTATGCCGAATGGAAGGAAGGCGAATCGCTTCACGTGATCACGATGTGAGCTTTTTGAATAATGCCAGGCAATTGCGTCGCAATTGCCTGGCATTTTTTGTTGCTGTTTATTTCAGTTTCACGCACATTTTGTAATCGTGCACAACAAACTCCGCTTTTGAGCGGGCGATGAGGGCTTCAGCGTAGGCGGTGACTGCGGTGCGGTACAGTGCCCAGCTGCCGAGGTTGTTCAGGTGCACATTCCACGTTTTGCACATGAGCCGGACGAGGTCTTCCTGGCTCAGCAGCCCGCCTTCATTTTCAAGCAGCGAAACCATGCTCGCAAGGACTTTTTCATGATAATCAAGATTAGCCTGGACGGTTTTCTGCCATTCTTTTTCAAACTGGCCATGCCCCGGCACCGCCCCATCACATTCCATTCCAAGAAGCTTATTCAGTGAAGCAATCGTTTTACCCGCATCAATCAGGTATGGAATTTTATGTTTAGCCAGCTGGTCAGTGCCAAAGTATCCATCAGCGGCAAACAACACCCCATCTGCGAGCAGGCCGAGCTGGTACATACTATGGCCACCTAACTCCACCAGCTCAACAGCAAACGGGCCGATCCGGCACTCCCCCTCTTCAACGACTGCATCCGCCGTCAGCGGCGGTCCTTCCAGAAACTTATTACGCAGTTCAGCGGGCGGTTCGTTCCCCTGGAACAAATAATACGGCTCAAGGATAGGGTAACGAAGCACCGCCTCCTCAAGGGCCGGTGCATAAACCGTCACACCTCCGCCCTTTACCAGCTCCTGTGCGCCGCCGTAATGGTCGGCATGCGCATGGGTAATGAACAAATCAGTGAGCGGCATCCCCTTCTCACCCAGCTTCCGCTTCACTTTTTTCGCCGCCGATTTATCGAGGCCCGCATCAATCATCAATCCCGATTCACCGTCCGTCATGTACCCGATGTTTACCGCCCCGTTAAAATAAAAACACCGTTCTGAAATCTGGATCATCTCCATCGGAGTCCCTCCCCCTTTTGTATGGCTGCATAAGTTTCATACTTCGGTTTTTTGGCAAGACCAAAAGCGCAAGGCGCCCGCTTAGCGGCGTACGCATAAGCGGGGGGTCCCGCAGGGAAGTGCTCTTTTCTCCCGGAGGGGATCACCGCTTATGACGATAGCCGCTGGCGCCTGGAGCTGGACGATTCTCTTCTGGCTTTTTATCCACTGCGCTTAAATTTTATCATTTCCTTAACAATCAAAAAGGCCCCGTTCAATAGGGGCCCTTTTAAATCGATTCGTTTATTTTATATCCTTTTCCTGTTAACTCTGACAAAATCTCATTGAATTTCTTTGATTTTTTCACTTTTGTTTTATCATATAAAAATTCGACAGGTTTATGTCGTTCCAGGTTGTTCTGTCCATAGTTCAAAAGCTTTGTATCGAGCGTCGCCCGGTACACAGGAGATACTGTTAAGGCAGTCTGCCTGGTTGCAGTTGTGCGGTTCGCATATTGCGTATATTGGTCATGATTGATTGGTAAGATGTAACCCATTTCCCCCGCCTCCTCATTTCCTACTAATTACTTATTTACCCTTTTCCAGCCAGATTCAACCCTCTTTTTATCAAAAAATACCTGTTACGATAACTTATGATTTGATAAGATTAAACTTGTCGTTTCACCGAAAAAGGGCTATTCAGCATTCTACCGTCAGTGATGGTGCACGCCTTACCATATTATTCGCTTCTTGGCCGCGTTTTTTGAGGAGGTGCCGTCCATGAAAACGGCAAAACGGAACTATTCAATTATTCATTTACATACAATTCCCCGTGAAGATTATCAGTCCATCCACGAAGAAAGCATGAGGGGCGGACTGTCATGCCCTGTCTGCGGAAAAGAAGTGCGTCTCCACCTCGGCATTACCCGTGAGCCGCATTTTTATCATCCGGGCAATGTGGAACAGAATCACCTTTGTACAGCCGAAATAGATGATTCGGAACCGTTTGAAAATCGTAAGGAGCCGGAAGCTGCCGAAACAAAAACACCATCTTCCGGCGGCTTCTCGCTTCCGAAATCACGGGCAATCGGTCAGACCGCGAGTGATTCTGCCAAAACGGTGTGGAAGCCTTCAAAGCCGCTGACAGGGCTTCCTCCGTACCGTAAGCCTGATGTATCGCCTGCAGTTGTTGCCGACCATTATTTCCAGCTTTTAACGGAGCATGGTGTGTTCCTTGATGAAGAGCAATGGGAGGCGGTTTCACATACAGAAGGCCCGCTCCTTGTGTTCGCCGGGGCCGGGAGCGGCAAAACAAGGGTCCTAACGGCAAGGACGGCATATATGATTTGCGAGAAGGCAATCAACCCTGCTTCCATCATGCTTGTCACCTTTACCGCGAAGGCATCCAAAGAAATGAAGAAGCGGATTGCCGGTTACCCCGGCCTTTCGCAATCCTCCCTCCGCTCTTTAGTCGCAGGTACGTTCCACAGCATCTTTTATAAAATCCTTGCCCATCATGAATCCGAAAAATGGCAGTCTTGCAACTTGCTGAAGTGGGAATGGCAGCGTGAAAAAATCATCAAAGAAGCCGGTCGTGAACTTGATCTTGATGAGAAGGAATTCGCATTTGATGCAGCGCTCCAGCAAATCGGGTACTGGAAAAATTCCCGGATGCTTCCGGCGGACATAAAGCCGGATGATCAGTGGGAAGAACGGGCGGCTTTTTTATACAAACGGTATGAGGAGGCGAAAAAACAAAAAGGCTGGTTTGATTTTGATGATATGCTCTCCGGGTGCTATGAGCTGTTGTCTGAAAATAAGGAACTGCTTGAAAAGTATCAGCAGCGGTTTCAGTATTTCCTTATTGATGAATTTCAGGATATTAACAGGATCCAATATGATATCATCAAACTTCTATCCAGCCATACAGGCAATGTATGTGCAGTCGGCGATGATGATCAATCGATTTACGGCTTCCGCGGCAGCGAGCCGGCGTATATCCTGAATTTCCCGCGTGATTTCGCCAACACACGCACCGTGACGCTCGATCAGAATTACCGGTCTGCTCACCCTGTCGTTTCCGCTGCCAATGAAGTCATCTGTTTGAATAAGAACCGTAAAGACAAACGGATGCAAGCCCGATATGACAACCAAATGCCTCCAGTCGCATTTTATCCTCATGATGAAGAGGAAGAGGCTACAATGATTGTGACGGATATGAAAGAAAAGATTCAAAACGGAGTACGGCCAAGTGAATTCGCGATTCTCTACCGGACGCATTCCGCCTCGCGCGCAATGTTCGAGCGGCTTGCCCAGTCCAATCTTCCTTTTGTAGTGGATAGGGATGCGGAATCATTTTATGAGCGGAGGATGGTGCGGACAATGCTTGCGTATATGCGGCTGAGTCTGAATCCTGATGACAGCAAGGCGATGAGTGATCTATTGATGGCGCTGTTCATCAAGCGTTCCGCCCTTCGTGACTTGAAGGCTTCGAGCATATTGGAGGATTGTTCCATGCTCGATGCACTGCAGGAGCTTGACAGCATCCATCCGTTTCAGAAAAAGAAACTGAAGAAAATCATTCCGCTGTTTTCCAAATTGAAGACCCTTGCACCAGTAGCCGCCATCAGCATGATCGAGCAGGAGATGGGGTTTCAGGATTTCATAAAGAAAAGCGGGAATGAAGGCAATACGATTGAAAAAGGATCCGATGATATCCGCGATTTGAAGGTCGTTGCCAAAAAGTTCCCGGCGATTGCCGATTTGCTTGCTCACGCTGACCACATGACAGCGATGAACGACGAAATGAAAAAGCTCAGCAAACAATTTGAAGACGCCATACAGTTATCCACCATCCACCGTTCCAAAGGCCTTGAATACGAACATGTATATATTCTAGGGGCAGCAGAAGGAGGCCTTCCGCATGACCATGCCCTCGAATCATGGCGCAACGGCGATGACATCGCCCTCGAAGAAGAACGCCGCCTCCTCTACGTCGCCATGACCCGAGCCAAAGAATCGCTTACCCTCTCCATCCCTGAAAGGCGCCGCGGCAAAGCCGCCAACCCATCGCGATTCTTGAAACACCTGCTGCGCGGGACAGTTGTGAAGAAATGAATTGAAATGCCTGGCTATTGCGTCGCAATTGCCAGGCATTTTCAGTTGCGCTTTTTCTGCCGAAAACAAAAAGTTTGTCCATTCGCACAAACAGCTTCATGCATTCTGTTTCAAAAACCGCTCTAACTATGCACATAATAAAAACAGGCTTGCTAAGGAGGAATGAGTGTGGGACTTCGATTAAGTGTCCTTGACCAGTCACCGGTCTTAAGAGGAGATACAGCACGAGATGCATTACTGCAAACGACAGAGCTTGCAAGAAAGGTAGAGGAACTCGGATACCACCGTTTCTGGGTTTCTGAGCATCACAGTACGCCAAGCCTTGCCGGCTCTTCACCTGAGGTGCTTATTGCGCACCTTGCCGCCAACACTTCAACCATTCGGATCGGAAGCGGCGGTGTCCTCCTGCCGCATTACAGCGCCTATAAGGTGGCAGAAAACTTCCGGATCCTTGAGAACTTGCATCCTGGCCGGATCGATCTCGGCATCGGCCGCGCACCCGGCGGCATGCCGAATGTGAACCGGGCTCTCCATGACGGCCAGATCCGCAGCGCCGAACGGTATCCGGAACAAATTGATGAACTGCTCGCCTACCTTCGCGGTGAAGATCCCTATATGATGGGTGTCTACGCAACACCGACAGGGCCATCGATCCCTGAGTTATGGTTTCTAGGCTCAAGCGCAGCCAGCGCACTCCTTGCAGCTGAAATCGGCGCGTCTTTCACTTTCGCACATTTTATCAATTCACAAGGAGGCATGCTTGCGACCGATCGGTACCGATCCCGTTTCAGGCCTTCCGGACTGAACAGCGAACCGAAAACAAGTGTCAGTGTTTTCACGATTGCGGCTGATACCGAGCAGGAAGCGGAACGTCTCGCATCGAGCCTCGATCTCGCCCTGCTTCTTATTGAACAGGGTAAATCAAAGAACGGTTTTCCGCCGCCTGAAGAAGCACTGTCCTATACGTACAGCCCGTTTGAACGAGAGCGCGTGAGGGAAAACCGGAACCGTATGGTAGTCGGCGATGCCGCTCAAGTGAAGCAGCAGCTTGAAGAATTGGCAAAAGCATACGGGACTGAAGAAATAATCATCAACACGATTACATATCCTTTTGAAGAAAGGATCCGGTCATACGAACTTCTTGCCGACGCCTTCAGTTTGAACAATAATGAACAGGAGGGAAATTAAATGAAAGTACTTGTTATCGGCGCAAACGGCCAGGTAGGGAAACACATCGTCAGGCAATTAACGGAAAGCGAGCATGACCCGGTTGCAATGGTGCGTGACACCAACCAGGTGCCCCAATTTGAGGACATGGGTGCGAAAACCGTTTTAGCAGACCTTGAAAATGATTTTTCCCATGCCTTTTACGGATGTGATGCTGTCATTTTCGCTGCCGGCTCCGGACCGCATACGGGGGCGGATAAAACGATTCTTATCGACCAGGAAGGTGCGATCAAGTCCATTGATTATGCCAAACAGTTTGGCGTAAAGCATTTCGTCATGCTCGGCTCGATGGGATCGGACGCACCGGAAAAAGGCCCTGATTCCATGAAGTTTTATCTATATGCAAAGCGCCGTGCGGATGAATATTTGAAAACATCAGGATTGAACTATACAATCATCCGCCCTGGTGCCCTGACGAACACCGAGCCAGACGGAAAAGTCGATTTGCGGGAGAACGTCGGCGACCGAACCGGCCGCTCCATTCCACGAGCTGATGTGGCACGGGTCCTCGTTGAATCAGTCGGCAAACATAACGTCCGCGGCAAAACCCTTGAGCTACTGGAAGGTGAGAAGGACATCGGAAAAGCAGTCGAATCTGTTTAAAGGGGCCCCGCTTGACGAAAATTGCCTGGCAATTGCCAGGCACAAAAACACAAACCAAAAACCACCCATCAATCGGGTGGTTTTTTTGACATATTCTATACCCGCACCTGCTTTTTCTGCAGCATTTTAATCAGTTCTGCGTCTGATGAAGCGGGGATTTTAAACGTGTTGTGGTAGTTTTCAGGGCCTTTTCCGGTGATGAGGACCCATTCTCCTTCCTGTGCATTGTTCCATGCGGTCTGTATTGCTTCTGTCCGGTCATGGATGACAGACACTTTCTCAGGTCCTGCCTTCCCTTTTAAATTCTCAAGATCACTCAGCATTTCTTCCTCCGGCACTCCATTCAAGTCATCAAATGTGAGAATGACTTTGTCACTGTGTTCTATCGAAGAAAGAACCATTTCTTCCCGCTTGGAAAGATCGCGCTGCCCCCTGAAACCGAAAATATGTGTCACTGCAACAGGCTCAAAGCTGCGGATCGTTTCCAGGAAAACAGTCAAGGCAGATGGCGTGTGGGCATAATCCACAATGAATTTCCCGCCGTTCGGATGACGATACGTTTCAAATCGGCCCGGCACTCCCGGGAAACAGCGGAGCGCCTCTAAAATCACTTCCGGCTCAACGCCGATTTGCCTTGCTGTCAAAAATGCAGCCGTCGCATTTTCGATGTTGAATTTTCCAGGGAGCGGTATTTTGACATGGCGCAATTCGCCCTTGTCTAGAATATCAAAATTGGCCCCGTTCAAGCTTACTACCTCTTGTAAGACAGTATCATTATTCGGTTCACTTCCGAATGATGAAACGGACTGCCCTTTTCCTTCCAGCCGGTCAGCAAGCTTCCTCCCCCACGGACAATCACGGTTTACGATCGCCATTCCCTGGTCCTTCATATATTCAAAAAGCCTTGCTTTCACTTCAAAGTACTCTTCCATGCTCTTATGGTAATCAAGATGGTCATGGCTGAGATTCGTGAAAACGGCATAATCGAACATTTCGCCGCCGACGCGGTCCTGGTCAATCCCGTGGGAAGAAACTTCCATGACGACCGCTTCGTCTTTTGAATCATGCAGCATTTTCTGAAGCGACACAGCATCCGGTGTTGTGTTATCCGTTTTTTGCTTTTTGCCATTGATAACATATCCTACGGTTCCAAGCAGCGCACTGGAAATCCCGGCATACTCTAGAATATGCCGTACCATAAATGAAGTGGTCGTTTTCCCATTCGTGCCGGTGATGCCGATCAGAATGTGCTTATCCGCCGGGTTCCCATAAAATGCCCTGGCCAGCTTGCCAAGTGCTTTGCGGGCATTGCCTGTCCGGTAATAAGGCACCGGGAGCCCTTCCATTTCCTGTTCCCCGATTACAGCTGCCGCCCCTTTTTGAATGGCGTCCTCTATGTACTGATGTCCATCCACCTGATACCCTTTAATGGCGACAAAAAGATGGCCGGGCTGCACTTTGCCGGAATGGAAACTGATTCCGCTTATATCAACCGGTTCCCTAGAGATTGCCGGTGTAATGTCAAGATCGTGAAATAACTTGGCTAGTTTCATGGCTTCTCCTTTTTCTCGCAAAATTAGTAGAGGTTGATAATATATTTCGCAAAATCACTGGTTTTCATGTCCACTTTTCAATACCTTTGAATCATTTCCCGCTACAGCAATAAAAATAACCCTTTTTTTTGTAATTGAGGCAGCCATCATCCTTCTTTTTGCTTACCCTGAAGAATGTTGTTTTAACTTCCTCGAGTCTCCCCCGCACAAAGGAAATGTGGAGCATTTTACAGAAGTCTCGCTCGTTCGGCCCCGAAACATCATTGTTAATTAAAATTATACTTCAACCTGGCCTTTTCAACAGAGGCAAGGAAAGAGGGAAATGTGAAATTTTCTATGTCCTGCCTTCCTGACAAATTAAAGTCCTGTACAGGAACAAATGCGCAAGGTGCCCGCTTATGACGATAACCGCCGGCTCATGGAACTGAACGATTCTCTTCTGGCTTTTTATCCGCAACGCTTACATTTTATAATTTCCTTAACAGTAAAAAAGAAGAGCCCGCATAATGGACTCTTCCCTGCAAACCATTTACCAGAACCGGCGCCGTCTCCGCTCAGAACTTTCGTGCTTCAAACCGGAGCTTTCCGGGCCGAGCCCTGAACTTTCATGGCTTTCACGATGATGGCCGCGGCCTGAACTTTCGAGACCCCGTTCCGCGCCTCTTCCTCTTCTGCCGCCGAACCATGGATCAAAGCGATCCCTGTGGTGATCCCGGCGCCGTTCACGCGGGCGGATGATGACTTCATCTGCATCAACAAATAGACGGTCAACCTTAATGACCCTTTTCTTGTTTTCAGACATAATGTTGCATTCCCTCCCCTGCCTATGGCATTGTACACTGTTAACATATTCAGCTACCGTTCCGGCAGTATAGGCTCATATCCAATTTTTCAAGAATTCCTTAATTCCTAAAGAAACTATATGAAGTCGGGACAATGACCCACACCATCTGTCTCCCCGTTCATATCCTGTTAGAGACAATAGGTCAATAACTCATGTTAAAGGGAGGAAATCATTTATGGGTTGCCGTAAAGATCATGATACAGGTAACTGTGTATGTGACATCGTTAAGGCTATTGCCGATGCACAATCAGATGTGGTGGAAAATTGCTGTGATGTAAGCTGTGAAAAATCAATCGAGGATCTTCTAAGTCCTGTTGCAGCAAATGATCTCGATACTGTTCCTTTCATTCTTTTCTGTGAAGGGGACTGCAAGCCTTTTAAAGGCTTCGGTGTAAGAACAGACAACAGTGATCTCGAATGCTTTGAAAGCTTCATCTTCCGTGTGAAGTCTGTCGATAAAGATTGCTGTGCTCTTCTGGAACTGCTTGATACCGGTGACGGAAATGCTTGTAAAGATCCATGCGATCAGTTTAAAGGTGATGTGGGAACCGGTGATCTGACCCGCACTGGCATTTGCATTACAGTAGACCTTGACTGCTTCTGCGGCATCAGCTGCCTGCCAGCGGTCAGCACAATGGACTAAGGATCAAATAAGAAGACTGCGGATATATTTTCGCAGTCTTTTTTTCTGTTTTGGGTTTAAATCGTCAGCAGGAAATTGCTTCGGCGCAAGTGGACAATTTTAAGAATATAGATTGGTTCTATACGCCTCTGTCTTCGCACGATTCAACGTCCGTAAAGAAAACCCGCCACTTATCGAGCCTTTAGGAGGATGCCGTGATTTTCTAATTCGGTTCGTACAATCCGTCTTCACCTTAGACGGAATTTATACCCGGCGCAAAGACCTGGTCCCAAAAAAACAAGCCCGCATTCTCGGGCTTGTTTTCTGACTGTCAATTGAAACTTTTCATCTTGATGTCTCGAATCTCTTCAATCCGTATATTCAGATTGCGAGGCGAACCAAAGTGGAAAACCATGATTTTATCTTCCTTTTTAGAGGCTACGATCCCCCGGTAACTGCGTTGTTCAGTCACTATTTCACATTTAATCGGCGGGATTCCGAACGGCAAGTTCAGCAAATAATCGATGCGTTCCGGGATGCTCATTTCTTTAAAAGCCAGGCTGTCCTTATGTGTGTTCTCTTTTTTATGTTTGGAGTCTTCCTTTTGGGAAGCCGTTACCTCTGGTTCTTTATCGGTGTCCGGCTGTTTCTTGTTTTCATCATTTCCTTTTCCTTTTATCCCTTTTCCATTTTTGGATTCAGCCTTCTTCTGCTTCTGCAATGCTGGTGAATCATTTCCCTGTTTTTCAGGTTCAGCCTGATGCGGGTTCACTTTGAAAATGTTCTGCATCCTTTTGGGCGTATTGCCAAAAGACGGCTGATTAATATAAAGCATTGGCCCGTTATTCTTTTCCTTATGAATGCTCATCAAAACCCTCCTCATGCTTTCATAAGCCATTCTCCATTGACATAGTATGCGGTTATCCGGGAGATGTGCCTAACGCTGATGGAGCGATTGCCAGGCAATTGCCTGGCAATCTCTCCAAACCCCAGTTCCTTGCAACTCTTTCTTTCAGCAGTTTGCATAAAGAAACCCCTGCCGGGTGCCGGCAGGGGTTATGGTGTTGGGTTTTGTTATCTTCCAAGGATATGGAAGCCGGAGTCGACGTGGAGGGTCTCTCCTGTCAGTCCGCGCGACAGGTCGCTCATCAGGAATACAGCTGTATCTCCGACTTCTTCGGTTGTCGTGGTCCGTCGCAGCGGTGCCCTTTCCTCGATGTCCTTGAGGATTGAGTTGAAGTCACCGACGCCTTTGGCAGACAGTGTCCGGATAGGCCCGGCAGAGATGGCATTGACACGGATTCCTTCTTTACCAAGATCGGCAGCAAGGTATTTCACGCTTGCATCAAGGGAAGCTTTGGCGACACCCATCACGTTATAATTCTCAACCACGCGCTCGCCGCCGAGATAAGTAAGGGTAACGATGCTTCCGCCTTCTGACATCAGATCGTATTCACGGATTGCTTTGGCAACGGCAGTAAGGGAATAAGCACTGATATTCTGTGAAAGCAAGAATCCTTCCCGTGTTGTATTCAGAAAGTCCCCTTTCAACTCTTCCTTATTGGCAAAAGCGATGCAGTGCGCCAGTCCATGAACAACGCCCGCTTTTTCTTTGATTTCAGCAAAACATTTGTCAATATCCGCATCGTCTGTCACATCACATGGCAGCACAGGGGCATCCTCCTGCCCTTCAAGTGTTTCCACAAGCTGGCGGACATTTTTCTCAAGCCGTTCGCCTGCGTATGTGAAAATCAGGCTGGCACCGGCATTATGAAGTGAACGGGCAATTCCCCATGCGATGCTGCGCTTGTTCGCAACACCCATAATTACATATGTACGGCCTTTCAAATTCAACATCTTATATCCCCCTCAATTATTTTTGAGACATGTTATTAGTACCTGGTTATATGAATAATATTATAACACAGTTTTTCTCCCTAAAACCAATATTAGCAAAAGTTAAACTTGAGACTGCAGGGGTCCAGGATAACTTTTTACCATATGAAAAGCCGCCCTGGCTGCAGAGCGGCTGTTTTTCGGTCAATCACGTATTTATGCTTGCTGGTTTGCATCAGTTGATCTACACATATTCCAATTCTTCACGAAGTTCTTCGGCATATTCTTTTGACCCTGTTACAATCAGGCGGTCCCCAAGCACAAGTTCGGTATCCCCATGCGGAACGATCGAATCTTTCCCGCGGAAGATGCGGACCATGATGACATCCCCGGTGAATGGGAAGTTCCGCAAATAGATGCCATCGTATGCCGGATTATTCATATTTACCTGATACAGCGCACTTTCCTGTTTCGTGAACATGTTCATGACGCCGGGAGACTCGATCATTGCCTTAAGCAGAGCTTTTGTCGAGAAGAAAACCGAGAATACCTCGATGCCGTTCGCTTTCATCGCTTCATCAAGTTCCGATGTCTCCACCCGGGCAATGACGCGTTCAATTCCCGCCTTCTTCCCGTAGATTGCAATTTCGCCGTTAACCTCTTCATCACCCGTCGATACAACGAGCACATCAACATCAAAAACTTGCAGCTGTTTCAAATTATCAATGGAATAACTGTCAAGTTCGATGATGTCAAAACAGGAATTCGAAATTTGCTTATCAATTTTATCCTGGCGGGTGTGGAACAGGTACGTTTTGAAATGATCATAGTCAAGTTCGCGTGTAACCGGCAGTGTATAGCGGTTCGCCCCTATGAAGGCAATTGTGGTGATATGGTCATCTTCTGTTTCATTTTTATAAAGCTTCGCAAACAGGATCGGTGACACGATACATGTAATGACCGCCACCAGAATGAGCGCTGAGGACATCTGCTTATCAATAATATCCATCCGTTCACCGATTGTCGCCGCCGCAATAACAAGCGAGAGTGTCGATGTCAAAATAAGCCCGGATGCCATGACATTATTCCAGGCATACCACCTTTTCAGAACAAGTGACGGGAGCATCTTGGAAATCAAAAGAGCCAAAAACAGCAGCGGAATCAAAAGGAGCACTTTCGGTTCGCTGAACAGCCCCCAGATTTCAAGGTCAACTCCGACCATCACAAAGAAAACCGGAATTAAAAAGCCATACCCGAATGAATCCAGCTTGTGCACCATTTCCGGATTCGGCGAAAGCAATGATACGAGCACGCCGGCCAGGAACGCACCGAGAATGTTTTCTGCCCCGACGGTTTCAGATAGGCCGACAAGAATGATGAGCAATGCGAAAATGGCCCGCATTCCGATTTGGATCGTGCCCGTCGACATTGTTTCAAGAAATGACCGGTGCTTGAAATGTTTGCCGAGGAAATAAAACAGGACACCGACTCCGAACAGGATCAGAAGCAGCCACATGCTTCCATGTCCTTCTCCGTATAATGAAACAAATACGGCAAGCAGGATCATCGTAACCAGGTCGGCAATAACCGCGACAAGGAGGATCGTCTGGCCCAAGTTCGATTTCATAATACCGGCATCCTTCAAAGTCGGAACGACAATGCCGAGCGATATCGTGGAAATGATCAAGGTCATCAAGAAAGCATTTTCGATAAACCCGGCCCACACGAAGCCAAGGGACATGAGCAAGGATACTGTAAACACAATAATGAAGATGACCGATGCAACTAAAAATGCATTGGGAGCATCTTTGCCATTAGGCAGTTTTTCTTTCTTCGTGGTACCGGCAAACGCACTGAAATCAATTTCAAGTCCGCTCAAAAACATCAGGAAAATAAAGCCGAACGTTGAAATCGTTTCGAGCCAGACATCCTGCTGGACAATATCTAAGCCGCTTTTGCCTATAATCAACCCCATAATGATTTCCGCCACTACGACCGGAATGATCCGGAGCCTGAAACGGTGCAGTAAAATCGGCGTGATAAAAGCGACAATAAGGACAATGACGAGTGATGTAAATGAGGCATGTGATTCCATTGCCTACCTCCTTTCAAACCTTCACTTATAAATAGAGGATCCGCTGTTAAAATAGACCACGGCGGTTACGATATATTTTCATAACAAATACTGCATGAAAACAGTAGCCATGCCGAAATAAATCAACAGGCTGATAATGTCATTAAGCGTTGTGATGAACGGTCCTGATGCTACAGCCGGGTCGACATTCAGGCGGTGCATCAATAGCGGAACAAGAGCACCGGCGAGCGTCGCGACAACGAGCGTAATCTGGATGGAGAACCCGACAAGCAGTCCGAGGAATAATTGATGATGCCAGAAATAGACGATAATTGCAACAACTATGCCTGAAATTGTTCCGGTGATGACCCCTGTACCTGCTTCCCGGCGGATTAGCCTCCAGCGGCTTTCTTCCTCAAAATCGCCGGTGGCAATCCCACGGACGGCAACTGCCAGCGCCTGAGTTCCTGAATTCCCTGCCATTCCGGCAATGAGCGGTATAAAAGTTGCCAGAATGGCCACTTTATCCAGCGTCGCCTCAAACATCCCGATCAAGTTCGCGGTGATCAGCCCGAGAAACAGCAGAATGATGAGCCATGGGAGACGTTTTTTGGCTGCAATCATAGGATCCCTGTCGGCCGTATCCATATCGGATACACCGGCAAGACGTGAGTAGTCTTCGTTTGCCTCTTCATCCATGACGTCCATGATATCATCGACTGTGATGATACCGAGCAAGTGATTTTTAAAATCGACAACCGGAAGAGCGAGGAAGTCATAGTCTTTCATCATGCGCGCGACTTCTTCCTGATCCTTGCCGGCTGAAACGGACACCACTCGTTCATTCATGACATCCTGGATGAGCTCGCCATCTTCCGCGATGATCAAGTCACGGAGGGAAACGACACCAACAAGCCGCTTCTGCCGGTCAATCACGAAAATATAGTAAATCGTCTCCGCTTCCGGAGCTTCTTTTTTAAGGATTTGCATGGCTTCTCTGACCGTATTGCTTGAGTGAATGACAACATACTCAGTTGTCATGATGCTGCCCGCCGTTTTTTCTTCATAATGGAGCAGCTGCTTGATTTCTTTGACAGCTTCACGGTCCATTAAAGCAAGGTAGCTTGCGATCTGTTCTTTATCCAATTCGTTCAGGACATCGACTGCATCATCCACATACATGTCAGAAAGCATCTTCGCTGTAAAAGCAGGCTCCATTTCGTTAAGGATCATTTCCTGCTCATCGGTTTCGAAGTTTTCAAAGATTTCTGCCATCTCTTCCGGGGAAAGATACGTATAGATCCGTTCCCTGATCTCTTCAGGCTGCTTCAGGAAGAATTGGGCCTGGTCATAAGGATGTGCCTGGAAAAACTCATTCCGGAAAAGTTCTATTTCATCCTGAGCCAGGGCAGATTCCAGCTTTTTTTGATATTCAAGTTTTTCGATCTCTTCCAAATGATCCATCTGAACCCCTCCTTACTCCTGAGGTAATATGTATGATGGAAATCGGCATGCGACTATTATTTCTTAATCATCTTAACAGAAGGCATGCATGTTGTCGTCAAAAACTTCATATATCGTATCCGTTAGCAATTCTTTTGTCAATTTGAAAAGATGTTTTGTTTTCAAAAGCAAAATTTTCCGTTAAGATAATAGGTGTTGCCTCACAGAATACTTCTAAGAGATAGAATAGAAAGGGACCGTTGCATGGATAATAATAAATCCCCTTTACAGCAGCTCGACTACGGTTTGTTGTTTATTATGTTTATAATGGCGATAGTCAGTGCTGTGGCGATTCACAGCGCCCCTCTTCCGCCCAAACTTGAAAATATCAACTTTGCTTCACGGCAACTGGTATGGTACGGCATATCCCTTGTCGCCATTGCCGGTGTCATGATTATAGATTTTGACCGATTCAGGCTTATCTCCTGGTATTTATACGGCTTTGGCTTGCTCCTTTTGCTCGGTCTCGAGTTTGATGCACCTGGCACTCAAACAATAAAGGGTGCGACAAGCTGGTATCAGCTTCCGGGGCTCGGCAACTTTCAACCGTCTGAATTGATGAAAATTTTCCTTATTATTGTGATAAGCTCTATTATCTTTAAACATAATGAGATCTATATTCAAAAGACGATCCAGGACGACTTCTGGCTGCTCGGCAAAATTTTGCTTACCGCGCTTCCGCCTCTTTTTCTCGTCATGAAACAGCCTGACCTTGGGACGGCAATGGTGCTTTCCGCTATTGTGGCGGCACTTGTCCTTGTGTCTGGAATCAGGTGGCGGATCATCGGCGGGATTGTGCTCAGTTTCATACTGGCAGCACTTTCGGTTGTTATCGTATATTTCACCTTCACTGATTGGTTCGAATCTAAAATAATGGATAACTACGGCCATGCGCTTGAGCGGTTTTACGGCTGGCTTGCCCCTTACGAGTATCCCACTGAAGGCTATCAGTTGACCAAATCACTGCTTGCGATCGGTTCCGGTCAGCTTGAAGGGAAAGGCTACCGGCAAACCGAAGTCTATCTGCCTGAAGCACACACCGATTTCATTTTCGGTGTCATTGCCGAACAATTCGGCTTTATCGGTGCGAGTTTTGTTGTTTCACTGTTTTTCATGTTCGTTTACCGGATGATTCAAATTGCCCTCGACAGCCATGATCCGTTTGGGAGCTACCTCGTCACTGGTGTCATCGGGATGATCACCTTCCAGGTTTTCCAGAACATCGGCATGACCATTCAGCTGATGCCGATAACCGGAATCCCGCTCCCATATATCAGCTACGGTGGAAGCTCACTCGTTACGTATATGATTGCACTCGGGCTTGCTCTAAATGTCAGATCCCGCACCAGAACCTATATGTTTGACTGAAACGGCCTGCACGGGCCGTTTTTACTTGCGGCTGAAACCAATGTTTTTTATTCTGTGTTCATGTAAATACTTACAATAGTTATGTATCGGAAATCAGGGGTGGTTTTTGAATGCCTGGCAATTTATCTTAATTCGGATGTGTTTCTATGAAAGGAGTGCTCCCTGTGGAAAAATACGATGTAATCGGCGACATACATGGATGTTATGAAGAGTTTGTTGAATTGACCAAAAAGCTCGGGTACAGCTGGGAAAAAGGCTATCCGGTGCACCCTGAAGGACGCCGGATCGTTTCGCTCGGCGACCTGACCGACAGGGGGCCGGAATCGATCAAAGTGATGGAGCTCTTCTGGAAAATGGTCGTTGACTTTAAAATCGCCCACTATACTCCCGGTAATCATTGTGATAAATTGTACCGTTTCTTTCTTGGCCGCAATGTCCAGATCAAAAACGGCCTGGAGACAACTGTTGAGGAATATAAGAGCCTTCCGGATAAACAGAAACGGGCGGTAAGTGCCCATTTCATGAAACTGTATGAAAAGGCCCCTCTTTACCTTCAGCTTGATGAGGGGCGGCTCATCGTCGCCCACGCCGGCATCAGGGGGGACTACATCGGGAAAACGAGCAAGAAAGTGAAGACCTTCGTCCTCTATGGCGATATTACAGGTGAATCCAATCACGACGGCACGCCCGTCCGCCGCGACTGGGCCCGGCATTATCACGGCGATGCCTGGATCGTTTACGGCCACACGCCGGTAAAAGAACCGCGCAAAATAAATAACACGTATAACATTGATACAGGTGCCGTGTTCGGCGGCAAATTGACCGCCTTGCGGTATCCGGAAATGGAACTTGTTTCTGTTCCTTCTGCAATGCCTGAATTCCCGGAGAAATTTCGGGTTTTTGATGATTGAATGGTGGATTGGAGTGCAGGCTTGTCCTTTTTTTTACGGATGAGCCTGTTTTTTTGTTGGATGGGGGCTAGCAGGTTGGTTGATTGGTATTTCCGCACCGGCTTTGGATCTTTTTATCGTGTTGCCGGCAGTTTGCATGCCGTAACGTTTGATTTGTGCTCCATTCAGCATACGCACACAGCCCCGTCTTCTGATTTCACGCCGCAATTGAACTATTTCACGCCAAGTGGAGGCTGTTTCGTGCCGTAACTTCTTTCATTCACGCCGTTCAGAAAATGGCCGTACTCAGCCGATTAGGTTTCGCGCCAAAACACGCTTCTTTCATGCCAAACCTTGCAAGATTCAAGCCTGACACACATGCTTATATGCTTAACCTGCCCGGTTTCACGCCAGATCGACTCTTTCACGCTGCATCCCGTGTTTTTCACGCCAATCGGCACTGCTTTCACACCGTTCAGATCTCGTCAGCAATACTGCAGTTCGACCTGCCATTTTACCCTCAGCACCGCTCTCCACCTCCGAATCTCATTTATCCAGCAGTTGTCTCATATCTTCCGGCATCCCGCTCCGAAACGAGTACATCCGCTGCTCAATCGGGTGATAAAACACAAGCGCCGAACTATGCAGTGCCTGCCTATTGATCCCCGCCCGGCTGCCGCCGTACAAATCGTCTCCGGCCAGCGGATGGCCGATGTCCGCAAGGTGGACCCTGATCTGATGTGTCCGGCCGGTTTCAAGCTTTAGCTTTAAAACTGACAAATGACCATGAATGGAATCCACTTCATAATGCGTAACAGCACGCTGTCCGTCTGTCCGCACTTCACGCTCAATGATGCTGTCCCCTTTTCTGCCGATTGGCGCATCGATCACTCCGCATTCGGGGTTGACCCTTCCCTCGGCGATTGCCGTGTAGGTACGCTTGATCAAGTGCTTCCGCTGCTGAAGGGAAAAAAGATGATGCACATACCGGTTTTTAGCGATGATGAGCAGGCCAGATGTGTCCCGGTCAAGCCGGTTAACGGCATGAAAGGTTCCCGGCACACCGGTTTTATCGTAATAAGCTAGGACCGCATTGGCCAGTGTGCCGCCGGGGTGCTCCCGTGACGGGATTGTCGGTATGCCGGCCGGCTTATCAACCACCAGAAGTTCATCGTCCTCATAAACAATCGGCACATCGATCGGTTCTGCCGGCATCGATGGGCTCCGCTCTTCAGGCGGGAGCTCAATCGTAAGGACATCTCCTTCTTTGAGACGGTAGCGGACATTCTCTTCGCTGCCGTTTACGAGGATCCGGCCGCCTTTGAATTTCACATCGGTCAGCAATGTTTTTGAAATAGAGAGGTTTTTGGCAGCGAATTCGCGGATCAGCATCCCTTCGGCAGCTCTATGAATTGTTTTTTCAATGATGTAACACTTTCCCATTAGTAAAAGCCCCTTCATAGTCCGGTTTCCAGATGCAAGCTAAAAAGAAAACCCGCCGTATGGCGAGTCTGCCGTGCAGTATGAACAAAAGCGTTCAGGGTGAGCTATCCTTTTCAGAAGAACACCCTCCTCAATCATCACTGATGAAGGAATCCCTGACCCTGGTCCAGAACGGGAACGGCCTGAACCGGGCAAAGCGAACCCTTTCCTGAGCCACCCGGAATTGAATTGATTTCACATCTTTATGAAGCAAAGTCAGATGGTCGACTGTAATATGGAAATCGGCATCATTTACGGGTCTGAGCATACAGGTATGGTGCTTTGGCAATACCAGCGGCGAGCCGATGGTTCGGAACACACGATTGTTGATGGATGCCATTTCGGCGACCTGGATGGCCTCGATGGACGGATGAATGATCGCTCCGCCAAGAGCCTTATTGTACGCCGTACTTCCTGAAGGCGTGGAGATGCACAGCCCGTCACCGCGGAACGTTTCAAACTGTTCCCCGCGGATTTCCACATCCATGACAAGCGAGCCTTCCACCGCTTTAACCGTACATTCGTTCAAAGCCAAATACTGCGCTTCCCTGTTGCCGTTGATGTATCTCACAATCACTTCAAGAAGCGGATATTCGACCGTCTGAAACGGCGTTTTCGCAATATCGATCACCAGTTTTTCGATTTCTTCGGGAACCCAGTCCGCATAGAATCCGAGGTGGCCGGTATGGACACCGATGAATGCCGTTTTATCGAGCCGTTTTTTATAACGGTGAAACGCATAAAGCAGTGTGCCGTCGCCGCCTACCGAGATGACAATGTCAGGCTGGCCTTCATCGTATACGAACTCAAAATCGGTCAAGTACCGTTTTATTTTATGTTTAATCGAATTTGAAATTTGATCGCCCTTGGAAGTAACCGCGAATTTCATTGTCTCACCCCTGTTTGCTTTAATCCTTGCTTGCTTCGTGTTTCCGTAAAAAAAGATGCTGGGCTTCCTGGATTTCATCTTTTATCTTGGACATTTCTTCATCGAGAAGCATAGCAGCTTCTGCGGCACGCTGCAGCCGTATTTTGATCTGTTCGGGAATCTGGCCGCTGTATTTATAATTGATAGAATGCTCGATCGTTGCCCAGAAATTCATCGCGAGCGTGCGCACCTGGATTTCAGCAAGTATCTTTTTCTCCCCGTTGACTGTCTGGACCGGATAGCAGACGTGCAAGTGATACGAGCGGTAACCGCTGTCTTTTTTACTTGAAATGTAATCACGCTCTTCAATGATTTCAAAATCGTTCCGATTCCTGAGAAGCTCGATGACAGTGGGGATATCGTCCACAAACTGGCACATGAGCCTCACACCTGCGATATCCTGGATTCCTTTTTCAATCTCGTCAAACGGGATGCCTTTTCGTTTCGCTTTGGTGATGATGCTCGGAACCGGCTTCACCCGGCCTGTAACAAATTCGATCGGCGAATGCTGCGACTGCATTTCATACTGGCTGCGAATGCCCCTGAATTTGATTTTAAGCTCATCTACAGCCTGGCTGTATGGCGCAAGAAACCAATCCCACTCTTCACTCTCCATGACAGCAATCCCTCCGCTCAGCGTCAATGTTGTACTCCTAATTGCCGAAAATCTCCGTTACTTCCTGTTCCATTTCCTCTCCATAATTGGCATTGCCGGATATGTTTTCGACAAGCTCAGCCAGTTCAACATGGAAATCACTAAGTTCGAGTTCGTTTTCGTCGGAAGTCAGGATAACGGGGGCTTTGCGGCCAAACGCTTCCTTCAGCATCGGCCATATATGTTTCGGCAAACTTATGTATACGAATTCTTCCTGATCTTCCAGGATATAAATGAAAGACAGCTGATCGGAATCTGCGAGAACACGTCTTCCGGGGGCCAATCCTTCTAGATTATGTTTAATTTCAGGCTGCAGAACAAGCCTGTCATTTTCGAATAAAGCTTCCTTCACTTCAATTCTCGTTCTCATGACAAAATCCTCCTTAAAAAACATCCATACTTTTTTAGTGTACCATAGAATATTCGCAAAATATAAATTGAGCGATTCATGGAATCATGCGATAATGAATGGGTCCAGTATCTGCCAGAGGAGGACAAGAATATGGCCCGGGAAATTGAAATTGAATTTAAAAACATTGTGCAAAAAGACGAATTTGAGCGGCTCAAAGCCGTCTTCCATATAGAACAGCAGGCTTTCCACCTTCAGATGAATCATTATTTTGACACCCCTTCCTTTTCAGTAAAGGAAAAAGGGGCTGCGCTCAGGATCCGGGAAAAAAACGGTTCCTTGACGCTCACCTTAAAACAGCCGCATCCGGATGGACTGCTTGAAACCCACCAAAAACTGGCACAGCAACAAGCTGAACAGCTGCAGAATTCCGGAAAGATGCCGGACGGGGATGTGAAACAGGCGCTTCATTCCCTTAACGTAACCGGTGAACAGATCCAGTATCTCGGCAAACTCGCTACACTCCGCGCTGAGACGGAATATAAAGGCGGTACGCTCGTATTCGATGAAAGTACATACCTGGAAAAGACCGATTATGAAATCGAGTATGAAACCGATTCAGCCGAACAGGGTGAAAAAGCATTCCATGACTTGATGAAGGATCATGGAATCCCGCTCAGGGACACCCGCAATAAAATCAGGCGCTTTTTTGATGAAAAACAGAAAGCAGAAAAAACGGGGGATGAGCATGAGAACTGAAACATTGAAAGTCATGATGGAACTGCAAGCCTTGCGCGGCTTTTCAACTAATGGAGCGGGTACGCCAGCGGGCAGCAGCACTCTATTCACCGATCTTCTGATGGAACAGCTGGCTTCTTATACGGATACAGCCGGCTATGCTGCGCCAAAACAGGAGGCGCAGCTCATGCTGAAGCCGGGAATCATTCCGCCATACCAGCCGCCGTCACCCGCTTCAACGCCGATCGAGCAAGTCGAGCAGCTGATCAGCCAGGCATCTGCCAAATATGACCTTGACCCGAAGCTGATCCGCTCAGTGATTCAGGTGGAATCCAATTTTGATTCATTTGCTCAAAGCGGGGCCGGAGCGGGCGGACTCATGCAATTAATGCCGGCGACCGCAAGAGGGCTCGGTGTCGATAACGTGTTCGATCCAGCCCAGAACATTGACGGCGGCTCTAAATATCTCCGCCAGATGCTCGACCGCTATGACGGTGATGTTTCCCTTGCCCTTGCCGCCTACAATGCCGGGCCTGGAAACGTCAGCAAATATAACGGAATCCCGCCTTTTAAAGAAACAATCAATTATGTTCAGAAAGTATCCTCCTTATACAACACATAACCTGCCGTTCCAAGCGGCAGGTTTTTTTATGCCCCAGTACCCCTTATTCCGCAGATCCCATGAATCCTGCGTTAAAAACGGGTAAATTATGGAAATAATATACGTAAGACCTAATTATTGCAATCAACGCTTCATTTCCTCTAGAATACGGAGGAAATAAAATTGCCTGGCAATTGCCTGGCAACAACGATAGAAAAAGAAGGAAGCCAAGTTCGAAACACAACATTTGCCCGGGGCGGGGCGCGTTGCTAAAATGTACTTACAAATCGACTGTTATAGAGGAGATTTTAGTTATGAACCGTGAAAATTCCAGTTTTAAATCACCGTTCGATATGATTGGCGGAGAAAAAGTGATTGCGCGTCTTGTGGACGCTTTTTATACAAGAGTCGGCAGCCACCCGGATCTTATACCGATTTTCCCTGATGATCTGACCGAAACGGCACGCAAACAAAAGCAATTCTTAACACAATACCTGGGCGGACCGGCGTTATATTCACAGGAACATGGCCATCCGATGCTAAGAGCCCGCCACATCCCGTTTGAAATCACACCGACAAGGGCCGAGGCATGGCTTTCCTGCATGAGAAGCGCCATGGATGAAATCGGCCTCGAAGGCCCTTTGCGAGACGAGTTTTACCATCGCCTTGTACTAACTGCTCAACATATGATCAACACACCGGATAACGACGAGCAGAAAGGAGGATGAGCATGGACTTCCTGCAGACTGGACGGCGCAAGCACCCTTCTGCTTTTCATTATGATTTATTCCATAAACCGCTTGAGCTGTATGTTTTTATCGATCCATTATGCCCGGAATGCTGGGCACTTGAACCGATCATCAAAAAACTGCAAATCGAATACGGCCGCTTTTTTACAATCAGGCACATATTAAGCGGAAAACTGAGTTCATATAAAACAATCAAAAAGAAAAACCATACCAATCTTGCAGAGCGCTGGGAGCGGACCGCCAGCCGTACAGGAATGTCCTGCGACGGGGATATATGGCTTGAAAACCCGATTTCGACTCCGTATACAGCCTCCATTGCCATTAAAGCCGCAGAACTGCAAGGTAAAAAGCCCGGCCTCCTGTTTTTAAGAAAGCTTCAGGAAGAACTGTTTCTTGAAAAAAGAAGTATCGACAGTGAAGAAACATTATGTGACGTCGCCAAAAAGGCAAACCTTGATGTTCGTGAATTCAGGCGCGACCTCCAGTCTGCTGCAGCAGTCAAGGCCTTTCAATGCGATTTGAAGCTGACAGGCGAAATGGATATTCACGATATCCCAACACTCGTCTTCTTTAATCACAATTTCGAGGATGAGGGGCTGAAGGTGCCTGGAAACTACTCTTATGATGTGTATGTCCAGGTAATCGAAGAGATTTTGCAGCGCAAAATTAAACCGAGTCCGCTGCCGAGCATAGAACAGTTCTTAAGTTATTTCCGTTTTGTGGCCACAAAAGAGATCTCTGTTGTCTACAACCTATCATGCAAAGAAGTCGAACGGATCATGAAAAAACTATTGATCAAACAAAAAGTGGAACGTGTTCCTGTAAAATACGGAACGTTCTGGCGCTATATTGATGAAAACTAAAGGGGAGGGACTCCCCTTTTTCAACAATAAAAAAACCGGGCTCAGAGGCCCGGTTTTTTTATTTGTCTCAGTCGACAAAGGGGGATGGGAGAAAGTTTTTCACGGTCAAACAAAGGGGTAATGTTTTATGTGATTAACTTCACATCTATAATATATCAACTTGTTCAGTATTTAACAAGCGGTTTGTTATACATTTCACAAAGCTGTCAAACTTCACATCAGAGCCTGTTCTTTCAGGTGCGGAACCTGCATATATAAAAAATATAACACTCTTTTACAGAACGGGGAGAATGCCCATGCAAGGCTGGCTTATTATCATTTCGCTCTCAGCATTTATCCTTTCCTTCTTCTATTACCTGCTTGCGCTTATGAAGATGGCGCCTATGCTCGCAGCAGCACCAATTTTCTTTGGTTCAATCATGCTGTCTATTGCTGCTATTACGCAACCGAACCGGTTTAAAGGGTTTGGGCCGTGAGATACGGCCCTTTTTTAAGATTGGAAAAAAAGAAAAACTGACGTTTTTGAAAATAAATCCGCCGTTTTTATATGTAAATTCATTTTTCAAAAGATAAATTGCTGTTTTTGAAAATATCACCTCCCGTAAGCCGCTTACACAGCCGATTCAGAAGGTGAGATCTCAAATTCCAGCTTATTCAGCACGTTTCCATTCCATTCATCCTATTTCCATGTTTCTTCCGGTAAATCCCCATCCGGTACTCAAATATATCACTTCCGAACAGCGAACCTAAAGCTGTTTATTTTAACGAGAACAAGACCGCATCCCCTTCCCGGGATGCGGTCTTGTCCAATCATTCATCAAGTAATTTTTCCATTTCCGTCAGTTTTTCTTCAAATACAGTGAGTGCTTCTTCAATCGGTTTTGCGGAGGTCATGTCAACTCCGGCTTTTTTCAGCACTTCGATCGGATAATCGGAGCTTCCGGCTTTCAAGAACTCGATATAGCGATCAACCGCCGGCTGGCCTTCTTCAAGAATTTGCTTGGAGAGAGCTGCGGCAGCACTGAAGCCAGTCGCATATTGATATACATAGTAGTTGTAATAGAAATGCGGAATGCGGGCCCATTCGAGGCCGATTTCCTTATCAATGACAATGTCATCGCCAAAGTATTTTTTGTTCAGTTCATAGTACTCTTGTTCAAGTACATCCGGTGTGAGCGCTTCGCCATTTCGAACCATCTCGTGGATTTTATGCTCGAATTCGGCAAACATCGTCTGGCGGAAAACGGTGCCGCGGAATCCTTCCAGGTAATGGTTCAGCAGGTACAGCTTCTCTTTTTTATCATCAGTATGCTCAAGCATATAATCGTTGAGGAGCGCTTCGTTTGTAGTTGAAGCCACTTCAGCGACAAAAATTGAGTAGTTGGCGTATGGATAAGGCTGAGTCTTCCTTGAATAATAGCTATGGACGGAATGGCCCAGCTCGTGGGCGAGCGTAAACAGGTTGTTGACGTTATCCTGCCAGTTCAATAGGATATATGGATTTGTTCCATATGTTCCGGATGAATACGCCCCGCTTCGCTTGCCTTTATTTTCTTCAACGTCAATCCAGCGGTTTTCAAAGCCTTCTTTAAGGATATCCTGGTACTCGCTGCCGAGCGGCGCCAGTCCTTCAATCACGTTCTTTTTCGCTTCTTCGTACGGTATCTCCATTTTCACTTCCTTTACGAGCGGTGTATAGAGATCGTACATGTGGAGTTCATCAAGACCGAGCACTCTTTTACGGAGTTTCACGTAACGGTGCAGCAGATCCAGGTGGTCATTCACCGTACCGACAAGGTTGTCATAGACACTTTCCGGGATGTTGTTGCTGTCGAGTGCTGCCTGGCGGGCCGTTTCGTAGTTGCGGACCTGGGCATAGAAATTATCTTTCTTTACCGTACCGCTCAGCGTGCTGGCAAATGTATTTTTATACTTTCCGTATGTTTCATAAACCGCCTTGAACGCATCTTCCCTTACGCGGCGGTCGCTGCTTTCGAGGAAACGGATATAGCGGCCGTGGGTCACTTCCACTTTTTCCCCGTTTTCATCTTTGACCGTCGGGAATTTGAGATCTGCGTTGTTCAGCATGCCGAACGTATTGCTCGGTGATGACGCCATCTCTGAAGCCTGGGCAAGGAGCGCTTCTTCTTTAGCGCTCAGCACATGCGGACGCTGCCGGGTGATTTCATCGAGTGCCTGTTCATACAGGCGCAGGTCTTCATTTTCTTTCAAAAAGGACTTCAGCTTGCCTTCATCGATGCTCAAAATTTCCGGGACCATGAATGCCAGCGCGCTGCCGACCTGGGTATACAGGTTCGATGCCCGGTCATTCAGGCCCTGGTAAAACGAGTTGGTCGTATCCTGGTCGTAGCGCATGTGGGCATATGTATAAAGCTTTCCGAGCCTCATGCCGACCTCATCCTGTAATTTCAATGCCTGGTAAAGTGTCTCACCACTTTCGCCAAGCTTTCCCTCATATTCTTTTACTTTCGGAATGAGCTCCTTCGTATCTTTGAACTCTTTTTCCCATTCCTCATCGCTTGCAAAAATATCCTCAAGCCTCCACGTCAGCTCTTCGGCTATCTCTTCGCGGGCCGGAAGCTCTTTCACTTTTGTTTCTTCTGCCATTTGATAATCTCCTCCATCTTGAAAAAGTAAAACTAAAGGCAATAACCACCTTACCATATTTCGTTATTCCCTACTTTCATTCCTGTTTAAAAAGGTTATTTTTTCTAAATTGCCTGATTGTTTATAGTGTTGGCAGCCGCTGCAAAATCATGCACCGATTTTTTTCTGATGGAGAAAGACCGCCGTCTCGAAAAAAACTGCCTGTTCCGCACAATGGGGAACAGGCAGCATTTTTATCAATCAAGTTTAATAGGTGCAATTTTGCCGTTTTCCACGGCTGCGATGAGCAATTCAGCTTCAAAACCGCCGTCTTCACCGATTGAAGGGATGACATAAACCTTTTTTGTCTTCCGGAAGGTTATCAAGCCCGTCCTGCATGTGGCTGCGGATTTTTTCCGGTACTTCGATAAATCCTGCCGCTTTCATCGCTTCGACAAACACATAGGTTGCGATATAATCCGCTTACACTTGGGGATGCAAACTCATCTCCATCCCCAAGTGTAAGCGTTTTATTTCTACAGCTGTTCTGTTAATTGTTCGCTCTTTTCTCCAACCTTCAATGGGGCAATATCATGCCTCGATCCTGTTCCCTTCAAGTGCCGCTCTTACCATTTCAGGTACATGTTTGGTCATCTGTTCTTCAAAATCGAAGCAAACAATGACCGCCTCAGCACTGGCAATGGGCTCCATTGTTTCAGCATCCGCCATTTCATGCTGAATTCGAAAGCTTTTCGTACCGATTCCAGCTACAGAGGTGAAAATTTTCAGATCCTGTCCAAACCGGGCCGCAGACAAGAAATTGCAGGATGTGGAAGCAAGGATGAAACCGATTGAAACGTCACGATTTTCATTTCCGATACCAAGCCGGTCAAAAAATCTGGCCCGGGCTTCTTCCAGGTAAATGAGGAAACTTGTACTGTTCACATAGCCTGCAGCATCGGTTTCACAGAAACGGATATAAATCTCTTGTTCATGGCTGTTCACTGTCAGTCCTCCCTGATAAGCGCAGGTGCCGCCCAGCTGTCTGCCCGGCTATCATCCGGATTGAATAACAGGGCTGATTCGGCGGCCTTTTCATTCGTAATCCCGTTCAAAGTCAAAGCGATATATGTATCGGCGAGTTCCTTCTCCGACACGGCTCCATCAAGATTGTACCAGTCACTCCCAATTAATCTGGCTTTAGAGGGAGATATTACATGGCAGACGTCCCCCCGTCGACCGGCAAGACGGCTCCTGTCACAAAATCGGATGCTGATGAAGCAAAGAACAACGCAGCGCCCTTCAGATCATTTTCGGTTCCGAACTTTCTGAGCGGCGTCCCTTCTTTGATGGCCGCTCCGCCTTCCTCAAGAAGTCCTTTTGACATTTTCGTCGGGAAAAACCCCGGGGCTAAGGCGTTCACATAAATCCCTTTCGGCCCCCACTTGACAGCCAGGTCCTTTGTGAATGTGATGACGGCCCCTTTGCTTGAGTTATAGCCGATTGCGTTCATGAATTTCGGGTTGGAGCCTTTTAGTCCGGCAACCGAAGCGATATTGATGATCTTGCCGTATTCCTGTTCGATCATGACTTTCCCGACAGCCTGCGACATGAGGAACGTCCCGGTCGCATTGACATTCATCACTTTTTGCCATGCCTCCAGCGGCATTTCCTCGGCCGGCGCCCCCCATGTCGCCCCGCTGTTATTTACAAGGATATCGATCCGTCCGAACTTTTCAAGAGTGGCGTCCACGACATCTTTAATGTCAGCCGGATTTGTGATATCGCATTTCATCGCAAACGATTCGGCCCCGATTTTTTTCAATTCTTCGCTTACTTCCCTGCAGGCATCTTCCTTCCTGGAACAGACAACGACATTGGCGCCTGCTTCCGCCAGCCCTTCCGCAATCTGCTGGCCCAGTCCGCGGCCTCCCCCTGTCACGATGGCCGTTTTTCCGGCAAGGTTAAACAATTCTTTTACATTCATCGTCAATTCCTCCATTCTTATTCGCTGTATTTTTCAAGCTCGTATCAGGCGATTGCCCGGCGATGATCTTCATCCGGCACGCCGGCAAGGCGAATCGTCCTGATATTGGCCGCTTGCTTGCTCGCCTCGAATTGGATCCGTCCTTCCTGTTTCAACGGCCAGGCCTTTTTTCGAGATGGCTGCCCCGTGCCAAGAACACCACTTCATGTCCCGCTTTGCTTAAAAGGCCGCCTTAGAACCCGCCCACTGCTCCTAGCCTGCAACTCCTATTTTCATCGAATCTCCCCTTTTTGAATGATGCCGGGAAGCAAAGCATCCTCCATGCTATCCCTGATTAATCCAATAAATCCGGCTGATCCTTAATGATCCGGTTCCATAATGGCTGGAACTGAAACCAACCGGCTTCTTCCGTGCCGACCTGCTCCCTAGCCGTCACCGCATTTTCATGGCTGATCAGCTTAGGGGTTCCGGCTGCTTCCGCCAACAGCTGGGCCTGGCAGGAACGTTCCATTGTGATGAACCACCAGGCGGCTTCATCGACTGATTTTCCGACGGTCAATAACCCATGATTCCGGAGAATGCATGCTTTATTATTTCCAAGCGATTCACCGATGCGCCTGCCTTCCTCCACATCGAGCACTACACCAGTATAGTCGTCAAACAGGGAGTGATCACCGTAGAAGGCGCAAACATCCTGTGTGATCGGGTCGAGCAGCCTGCCAAGCGCCGCCCAACTTTTACCGTAAACCGAGTGGGCATGAGCGGCCGCAATGACATCCGGCCTTGCGGCATGGACCTGTGAATGGATGGCAAACGCTGCCCGGTTCACAGGGTGCTTTCCTTCCACCACATTCCCTTCATGATCGCAAAGAATCAGATCGGAGGCTTTGATCTGGCTGAAGTGCATGCCGAAAGGGTTGACCCAGAAGTGGTCCGTTTTTTCCGGGTCCCTCGCCGTTATATGCCCGGCCACCCCTTCATCAAATCCAAACTTCGAAAACAGGCGGAATGCCCCTGCGAGTCTCTCTTTCAGGTGCTGCCTTTCTTCTCCAGCTGTATCAAAAACAGGCGGTTTGAAACTGAGTTCCATTTTGGCTGCCATACAATCAGTCCTTCCGTAGTGTTTATTTAGGTTTATTAACCATAGGTTGGCGGGCGAGGGCTTGTCTCCCCTCTGTCCCGGAGCCTATAAAAATGACCTGCGGTTCAGCCACTGTCCACCGTCGACTGTCAGGATCTCACCGTTGATATAGCTGGCGTCTTCAGATAATAGAAAAGCGGCAGTGCCTGCGATTTCTGCCGGTTCGGCCAGCCGTTTCAGCGGTATGCTGTTCACTGTCCTGTTGTATGCCTCTTCTGAAGCCCACAGTCTTTCCGCTCCGCCCGTGTTATTGACGGGTCCCGGCGCAATGGCATTCACCCTGATTCCATACTTTGAGCCCCATTCAACGGCGAGCGTCCGTGTCATGGCCAGCACGCCTGCCTTTGCGCTCGCAGAATGGATAACCCCCGGTCCGGATGTCCAGGCATATGTAGCGAGAATATTGAGGATACTCCCCTTCTGGTTGTTCGCCATCCAATCCTTGCCGATCGCCCTGCTGCAGTAAAACGTACCGTTTAGCACGATGTCGATCACCGCATTCCAGCCGTTCACCGACAGATCCTCTGCGGGGCAAATGAAATTTCCGGCTGCGTTATTGACGAGATAATCGACTTGCTTAAATTGTCTTTTTGCCTCGTCCACCATGCGCTCGACATCTTCCGGGTTCCTTACGTCCATCTGGACTGTCCCGAGCCGGTCCGAAATTCCAAGTTCCTGTTTCGCCTTGTCCAACTTTTCAGCATTCCTTCCGGTGATGACCACATTTGCCCCTTTTTCCAGGAAGGTTTGTGCCATCGCCCTGCCGATACCGCTGCTGCCGCCTGTCACAATGACTGTTTTTCCTTCCATTGCTCGCCTCCTTAGCCTGTCTTTAAATAAAACGAGCCCGGCAACAACCCATATATCTTATTGTTGCCGGGCTTACTGCTGACTGGTCAGTCAGTATTGAAGATAAACGACTTCTCCTTTGATGACGTCTTTTCCATCCTGATTGGAAGCAGCCACATCAAAGTGAAGCTTGTTTCCGTCTTTTTCTTTCAATACCGCTTTCAGTGTCAATACATCATCTAAAAAAACCATCCCTTTAAACCGGATTGAGTAACCCTGGATAAAGCCTTCCTCATAATGGGCGGTAAAAAGCCTGGCGAGGTTTCCCATCGTCCACATGCCGTGAGCGATGATTCCCGGCAAACCTGCTTTCTTCGCTTCTTCATCGATCGTATGAATCGGGTTGTAATCGCCTGATGCTCCTGCATACTTGATCAAATCAATCCTGGTGACCGGTTCGAGCTGAACACTCTTTAACGATTCACCAACTTCCAATTTCGAAAGCTCACTCATACAGTCAACACCTTCCTTACCGCTTCCGTGATGATGACAACCTGTTTGGATGTGAAAATCGGATTGCCGGCCAGATCCTCGCCGTTGGATGATAGAACGAGAAAGCCCATACGTCCCGAATTGCCCGATCTTTCATAGTAATCTTCCACTTTTGAGTAGCAGAGGATTTCCTCTCCCACCAAAAGCGGCCGTTCGTAATGATAGATTTGCTCTCCGTGGATCAAACCTTTATTCGGGAGATTTAACCCTTCAATTTTGCCGTAATCAAAAACTCTCGGAAAAGTCGGCGGCGCGATATTACGTCCGTAACGAGACGATTTTCCGATCTCCTCATCCAAATAAATCGGATGCTCATCACCGACAGCTTCTGCGAATTTCTTGACCGCGCCTCTCTCGACCATGTTTTTCACTTTTTGTGAAGTCTTGCCGATATATTCTTCAAACATCGATTATCACGCTCCTAATCTGTTAATTCTTGGGACCGCCTGCTACATACAGAACCTGGCCGTTAACAAAGGACGATTTTTCATCGGCAAAAAAGGCGACCGCATTGGCGATATCAGCTGGCTTGCCGCTGCGTCCGGCGGGGATGCCGGCGACACTGGCCTTGATCAGCTCCTCAAACTCTATGCCGATTCTCCTTGCCGTTTCTTTCGTCATATCCGTTTCAATAAAACCGGGTGCGACAGAGTTTGCTGTGATACCGAACTTTCCGAGCTCTATCGCGAGCGTTTTTGTAAAGCCCTGCAGCCCTGCTTTGGCCGCTGCATAGTTGGCCTGGCCCCGGTTTCCAAGGGCAGAGGTTGACGAGATATTAATGATGCGTCCGTACTTGTTATCAACCATGTATTTCTGGACGGCCCGGGCCGAGTTGAAGGAGCCCTTCAGATGAACATCCATGACAGTCTGCCAGTCCTCATCGGTCATTTTAAACAGCATGTTGTCGCGGATGACGCCGGCGTTGTTAACAAGGATATCGATCGACCCGAACTTTTCATATACTTCTTTGGCCGCTTCCTCCATCTGTCCTCCATCCGTCACACTGGCTTCCTTTGCCAGCACTTCGTACCCTTTCCCTTTAAATTCGGAAGCGGTTTCATTTAACGCCCCGGCATTGACATCGATGATCGCAACCTTTGCGCCTTCTTCCGCAAGCCGTTCGGCGATTCCTTTTCCGATTCCGCGGCTTCCGCCTGTTATAATGGCTGTTCTTCCGTCAAATCTTCCTGTCATGATAAATGAATACCTCCTATAATTCTAGTAAAAGCTTGTGTATCAGATTAAAGCTGACCGCCGACTTTGACGTGGCCTTTCAGCAAATTGCGTGAAATGATCATACGCTGGATTTCATCTGTGCCGTCATAAATTCTCCACAACCTTGCTTCACGGTACCAGCGTTCAATTGGGAGCTCTTTCGTATAGCCCATACCGCCGTGGATCTGGAGGACCCTGTCGATCACACGGTTCCCCATGTTTGCGCCGTACAGTTTGGCCATCGAAGCGACATGGCGGTTATCTTCTTTCTGGTCAAGCGTGAAAGCTGCATTCAGGACAAGCCATTTGGCTGCTTCAATTTCAACAGCAGAATCAGCGATCATCCACTGGATCGCCTGCCTGTCCGCTATCGGCCTGCCGAATGTGGAACGCTCTTTTGAATAATCAATCGCCATCTGCAGCAGGCGTTCAGCTGCACCGACTGCCCTGGCGCCGACAATCCAGCGGGCGAATCCGATCCATTCAAGTCCCAGGTTGTAGCCTTTATGCAGTTCCCCGAGGATGTTTTCTTCCGGAATGCGGACATGGTCAAAAACAAGCCCGGCCGGCCCCCATTCCCCCATAGTATGGATATATTCCGATTTCCAGCCCATGTCACGATCAGCAATGAAGCAGGTTACCCCTTCGCGGCCGTTTGTCTGCTGGTGTCTTTCCTTGTCTGTGATGGCGATGACCATGACGAAATCAGCTTCATTTCCGCCAGTGATGAATGTTTTCTCCCCGTTTAACACCCACTCATTGCCGTCTTTGACAGCGGTCATCTTAATATTGCGGGTATCGGACCCTGCATTCGGTTCGGTGATGGCGAAACACGACTTTTTCTCGCCCTCAATTGTCGGAATCAAATACTTCTGCTTCTGTTCCTCATTCGCATAATAAAGAATGATATCGGCAGATCCGCCGAACTGGAACGGCACAAATGTTTTAGATACTTCCATAAAGACGAGGGCCATCATCATCTGTCCGAGGTTGGCCCCGCCATATTCCTCCGGCGTATTGATGCCCCAGAAACCAGCTTCCTTCGCTTTCAGCTGGAGGTCCCTCATCTTCCCGGGCGGCAGGCTCGGCTTGCCTTCCCGTTCATTTTTCAGGACATCATTTTCAAGGGGCATCAATTCTTTCTCAACAAACTTGCGGATCGTCTGCTGCACCATGCGCTGCTCATCTGTCAACCGTAAATGCATATCCTCACTCCCATTTTTAATATGTAAATTGCTTATGTCATAACAAGTATGCGAGTCCACCACGGAACATACCAACCGGTAGGTATGTTAGCTTTATTATATTTAGAACTTTCAGAAAAAACAAGTTGTTTTTCAATAAAAATCTCCTTCCCGGTTCTTTATGGGCAAGAGATTTTTATCATCATCTCTTCGCTTCTTCCTTTGTTTCTTCAAAAGAGAACGGGAGCATATTCGAAAGCGGCCCTTCCGATAACCAAGCACATATTCCGTCAGCATGACAGTAGAAAAAACAAAGGCGCAGGCAAGTGCACCTTTGTTTCAGGCATCATTTTACTGCAACCGGGACAACCTTCTGGCCGACAGCTGCAATGAGCTCCTTCGGCATCGGGAACGAGACGGCTGCAGGATCTTTTGAAACAGCGGCAACAGTGTGCTCGAGAGCATCAGCGGAAATATTGAATTCTGCAAAATCAGCCGGCAGCCCGACCTTCTGCTGAAGCAGCCGGATTTTATCGACCACTTTCATTAGCGCTCCCCGGGCATCATCACCCTGGACATCCACCCGCAATGCCTGTGCCAGTTCAAAAACTTTCGGCAAATACAAGTCTGGAACAGACTCCATGACAACCGGCAAAAATACCGCGTTTGCAAGCCCGTGCGGAATCCGGAAAAGCGCACCGTACGCATGGGCGAAGTTATGCACAGGGATTGCGTTCAACGCAAAGCTGAATGCTGTGATTCCCATCAGGCTTGCCTGCAGCATGTCCATGCGCGCTTCAAGATTCTTGCCGTCGGCAACGGCTTCAGGCAGCCGCTTTTCAATCAGCCTGATCGCCTGGAGTGCGTGGGCATCCGTCAATGCTGTGGCATTTGGTGAAGCAAAAGCTTCAATTGCATGTGTAAGGGCGTCAAAACCGGTAAAAGCGGTAATCCGCGGCGGAAGGCCGACAGACAATTCCGGATCCAGGATGGCCATGTCCGCACCGATGAACGGGCTGATGATGTTTGTCTTCATCTGGATATCTTCGTTAAAGATAACGGCAATCGGTGAAACTTCCGACCCTGTCCCAGCTGTCGTCGGTATCGCGATATGCGGAATCTCCATATACTGCGCATCGGGAAAAGACTCGAACTTGAATCCTCCCGGAATGGCTTCCTTAATATCAGCAAGTCCGTGAAACAGTGCATATTTCACCCCTTTGACCGTGTCGAGGACACTGCCGCCGCCTACCGCCAATAGTGCATCCGCTCCTACTTCCCTTGCATATTTCGCCGCCGCATTCACACACTTGCTTTCCGCATCCTGATTAATATCAAGATAAATTCCGGCAAGCTCCGGACCGCTGCCGTGCTGGGTGAGATTGAATATACCGGCGACCTTTTCGACAACGCCAGCTTTTTCGAGGCCCCTGTCACTGAACAGCACCACACGTCTGGCACCAAGCCCGCTGAACAGGTCAGGGACCATCGCGCGGGAGTTTGACCCGCTGTATATGCCTGAGCGCAGCATAAATTGCGATAATGTAGTTGTTTGCATTTCTTCACCTCAATTTTTATTATAGAAGGCTGAGTTAAACGTCATTGTTAATTTTAAAGATAATCCGGGTCAAAACCCCGATATCCCGCATGGGACCGTTTTAACTCGCTTATATCCATATAAGCGTTATTCTGAAAAAAGAATGCCGTACCACGGCCGTTTATGAAGCTCCGGAACCATGGAAGTATGGACATGCTTTGTCTGAGTATAGGCATCAAGGGAATGCTTCCCCATTTCCCGGCCAATGCCGCTCTGCTTATACCCTCCGAACGGCGCGTCACTCCTGAGCATATGCCAGTCATTGATCCAGACGACGCCAGCCTGAAGTTTTCTGGCAATCTCGTAAGCTTTGTTTATATCTTTCGTCCAGACTCCGGCAGCAAGGCCATAGATACTGTCGTTCGCCATTTCAATCGCTTCCTCCACTTCTGAATAGCGGATGATGGAAAGTACCGGCCCAAATATCTCTTCCCTGGCAATTTTCATATCATTGGTCACATTCGTGAAAATGGTCGGCTCGATGAAGTGCCCTTCTTCACAGCCCGGAACCGCTATTTCTTTTCCGCCGCAAACGAGCGTCGCCCCTTCCTCTTTGCCTGCTTTTATATAGGAAAGGATCGCCTCTTTTTGTTTCCTGGAAATGACCGGACCGATATCCGTCGCTTGATCAAGCGGATTGCCTGCTTTCAGCTTACCGGTGAGCGCTGTCAGCTGCTCAACAACCTGATCATGCAGTTTATCCGGTACAAACAGGCGGGTACCGGATTCACACAGCTGCCCGGAATGAAGAAATACACCGAACAGGCTCCCAGGCAGGGTGAGGTTCAAATCGGCATCTTCCAGAATGATGTTCGGTGATTTGCCGCCCAGCTCCAGTGTTGTATTTTTGACTGTTCCTGCAGCAAGTCCCATGATTCTGCGTCCGACCTCGGTGGACCCGGTAAAGGCGATCTTATCAACCTGCGGATGCTCGACAAGCGCTTCACCCACCTCTGCACCTGAACCGGTCACAACGTTGATGACGCCAGGCGGCACAACTTTTGAAATGAGTTCGGCCAGTTTCAGGGTGGACAGCGGCGTATAACTGGCCGGCTTGATTACGACGGTATTGCCCATCGCGAGCGCCGGAGCAATCTTCCACGTTGCAATGACCATCGGCAAATTCCAAGGCGTGATTGCCGCACAAACACCGATCGGCTCTTTCCAGATGAAACTGTGGGCAGGACCCGGAAATGGGGGAACCGGCAGTGTTTCTGAGTAATCATAGCTTTCAGTGAATTTAGCAAGTGTTTGAAACAGATCCACCATTTGCAAAATATCACTCTGGCTGATGCGCCTGATCGTTCCGCCCGAGCTGATCGATTCCAGATAGGCGAGTTCCTCGGCATGTTCAGCAATGAGGTAGCTGATGCTGTACATGACTTTTGCCCGGTCTTTAGGTTTCATGTTTTTCCAGTCTGTTTTATCGAAGGCATCCCTTGCCGCCTGGACGGCCTTGTTCACATCGTCTTTTGTGCCTTTTGCAACTCTGGCGGCAAGTTCGCCTGTTGCCGGATTGAACACGTCAAACGTTTCTCCGCCTGAAGCCTGTTCCCACTGCCCGTTAATGAATAAAGGAAATGTTTTAATATCAACATTTACGGTCATGCAATCTCCTCCTTTTCACTCTGATACTAAATGACTTCCAACTCGGTTTCCGCAGATTTGTAGATTTCTTCAATCTTCTTCCCTCTCGCCCGCGCCAGCACTTCCATCCGGATGGACAACTGCTTTTGTGTGAATGCCGTTGTCAGCGCCGGATCTCCGCCAAAAGAACTCACTTTCCGCCCGGCTATCCCTTCCTCATTTATTTTCATCGCAAGCGGCGTAAGTTCTTGCATTTTTTTCTCGACGATTTCATACAGGTGCGGATGTTCGCAGATCAGCCGCTGCAGCAGGAATGTCCCGTAGCCGATATGCCTTGATTCATCCCGTTTCAAGTTCCCGATCCCTTCAAGCAGACCTGGCATCAAGCCGGCAGCTTCAAGGGACTGGTAAAAAGAGTAGTACCCCGTCTCGGCAAGCACCCCTTCAACAAACATGTTATATACCGTTGAGGCTTCGGCGATCGCCTCCGGTGACTGGTCGGATACGAGCCGTTCCATCGAGGCGGGCAAAATATCGTAGAAGATCGTTTTATAGGTTTCAGTATGAAAATGGGACAAATCACCGCTCGCTCCGATCGCATTCAGCACACGCCGGAAAAATTCGGTATGCTTCGCTTCCTCGAATAGAAAAGTCGTCAAAAACATTTCTTCCTCAAGGCGGCCCTCTTTTGCAACCGCCATCATCAGCGGAAGCAAATCGAGCGTCACCGCTTCTTCCCCGGCTTGAAACTGTGATATCAGCCGCAGAATATCCTCCTGCTGTTTCTCATTCAGCGCTTGCCAGTCGCTGGCATCCTTACTGAAATCGATGTCTTCCGGATTCCATGTCCCAACCCGTTTTGCTTTCTGGTAAAGCCGGTACGGGAAAGAATCCTCCTGCAGCCCCCGGTGGCTTGTCGTTAAAATTGTCCTTTGCTTCATGCACATTCTCCCTTCGATCTTATTTTTGTATTCTCCGTTATTCGATTTCTTATTGTTAACGCACTGTTAAAAATACTGAATTATGTCCTCCATTACCCCGCTGTTTCCGGATTGCTGACTGCTTCGGCTGCGGTTTTCCTTAAATGGGTTTTTAAAATTTTTCCTACCCCGTTTCTCGGAAGCGCTTCCAAAAATATGATCCGGCTAGGTGTTTTGTTTTTGGCTAAATGATCACGGCAATACTCGATCAACTCTTCTTCCGTGACACCGGCACCCGGCTTCTTGACAATACAGGCGGCCATTTCCTCACCCATCCGTTCATCAGGAACACCGACAACGGCAGCTTCCGATACTGCTTCATGGCTGCTCAGGATCTCTTCGACATCCCGCGGATACAGGTTGAATCCCCCGCGGATAATCAAATCCTTCTTGCGGTCGACAATATAGATATAGCCTTCATCATCCTTGCGGGCCATATCACCTGTGTACAGCCAATTGTCCCGCAGGATTTTTCTCGTTTCTTCTTCATTATAAAAGTACCCAGGGGTGACATTGTCCCCGCGGACGGCCAGTTCCCCGACCTCGCCGGCCGGTACCTCGTCCCCGCTCCCATCCACAATTTTCACTTGAACCCCAGGAATGGGAATGCCGACCGATCCCGGTTTGATTTCAATCCCTTTTTTGTGCGCCGTCACAACAGGTGCGGCTTCAGACAATCCATAGCCTTCAAATATCTTCGCATTGAATCTTTTTTCGAAGGCATGCAAAAGGGCTACCGGAAGCGGAGCCGAACCGGATCCTACCCATTCAAGGCTGGATGTATCAAAGTGATCGCTGGCGGGGTAGGAAAGTAACGCGTGAATCATCGCCGGAACGGCAGAAAATGACTTAACGCGGTGTTTTTCGATTGCCTGAAATACTTCTTTGGGATCAAATTTTGAAAATATGACGATCGAACTTCCGGTCAAAAAGCAAGTGTTTGAGATCGTCAGTCCATAAACATGGGCAAGGGGCAGGACACCGATGGTTGTTCCCCGCTCTGTTTCGTTATGCCTTACGGAATTTTGTGCATTGGAAAATAAATTTTTGTGGGTCAGCAGCACGCCTTTTGGGTTGCCGGTCGTGCCTGATGTATAGAGGATGACTGCTGTGTCTTCAGGTTCAGTTTCAGAGGCTTCACCTGGTGGATCAGCTTTTGTTTCGGATATGAGATCATATAGATTGACGGCCCGCTCATCGGTCGGCATATCCGCTGTTATCATAAGCGGCTGCTCAGTAAGATCTTCCATTGCAGCTTCAATATTGTTACGGACCAGCGACGAAGTGATGATCGCTTTCGCCCCCGAGTTGCGGGCAATGTAATGAAGCTCTTTCGGATGGAGCATGAACATGACCGGAACAATGATCGCTCCCGCCCTTGTAATAGCCTGGTATGAAAAAATAACTTCCGGTGTATTGGGCATGCATACCATTACGCGGTCTCCGTTTTTTATTCCTTTTCTGCGGAGACCGGCTGCCATTTTATCTGCATACATCTTTGTCTGTATGTTTGTATACTGTTTTTCCCCGAAAAACAGAAATGGATATTCCCCAAATTCCTGTATGTTTGTTTCCAGCAGATCCTTTAATTTCACTCAACCCACTCCTTACTCACAGGATTCTTCTGCATGAAAATCAACCTGTCCATGATTTTCGCTCGCATTGGCCAGGTTAGCTTTCTCCGTACACGCGGTCCGGTATTTAACAGCCCTATCTGAACTGTTTGACAGAACGTCGCCCCGTTCTTCCAGAAGGTCGAGATGCCCCTGGATTTGCGAAAGTCCAAGAAATATCGTCTTTCCTTTTAATCGGGGATACATTTCCAGGCAAATTTCGTAAATCGTCTTTTCCTTCTCACCAATGATGTTCATAATTTGCCGGCAGCGTTTCTCCTGTTCCTTAAGCCTTGCCGCAATGACGCCTGTATGATTGGTGAATACCTCCCCATGTCCAGGGTAGATGGTTTTCAAAGGCAGTCCGAAAATGCGCTTCAGCGATTGCCGGTACTGAAGCAATGTTTTCGGTCTTTCTTTTCTGCCTGGCATAGGCTCCACGAAAGCGTTCACGGAAAAATCACCAATCAAATGATCACCCGAGAAAGCTGTGCCGCTTTCCCGATTCCATAAAAGGATATCACTCTGACTGTGTCCGGGAACATGGACCGTTTCAAAAGGTTCCCCGGCAATAAAAACTTCATCACCATCCTTGAGATAATTGACATTCCGCCATTGCTCGCCATAAAATCTCCTCCGGGGCCTGTGTAATGCCGGATCTGCCCCGGCCTCTTCCATAAACGCGTGAAAGAACGATTCGCTCCGCTCGAATTCCTCATAACCGCCAGTTATATGTTGTTCGGCGGCTTCATGGACATAAACAGGTAAGTCCGTTTCCTTCTGGATGCGGGCAAGTCCGCCCGAATGGTCAATGTGTATGTGAGTCAAGATGATACAATCCAAATCTTCAAAACGAAATCCGCTGCTGTAAAGCCGCGACTTCAGCTTTTGGAAGGATTCCACTCCCGGGTTACCTGTATCGATGAGGGTAACCGTCTTTCCGACGGCAAGGAACGCATTTACATCGCCTTCGGCAAATGGAGTCTCCAGTTGCAGCGGAATGATTTCCACCTTCGCTCACCCCCTTTCCGATTAGATTAATTCAGCAACCTGCTGTCTTTAACTTTATTTTACAAAAATGCAAGTATGTATAAAATTCTTCGTAACAATGGTTTATCCTTTAATATTTAAGAATCTTTTGAATATTTTTAATTTGGTGTTCTATTGATATAGTTTACATGCAGAGAAGAAAAGATAAAAAGACCAATGAATCGCATTGGAAACTCACAGCTTAATTGGCCTTATTACATAGCAGTATTAAATATTGATCGATTACTGATTATTGCTCGTCTTATTCCAACAACTTGAGCTTGTCAGTCACAAATAATCACATTCACTGAAAAGGGCTTGCTTCTTATCAATGGGTCGATTGACTGAAACATCAGTTTGGTGGGCTTATGGCCAAACTGGTGAAAACCAATCTGATTTAAAATGCCTATAAAAGATTTACTAATCACAACTATGCTTTTTTATAGAATGGCTCTGTTAAACGCTAGTGTTGATTTCCGTTGCAGGTACTCGCTTTCACCACAGGCACAGGTGCCTGCAGCGGAAAGGAACGGGCAAAAGTCAGGAGAATGAGTGGAAATAACTATCAAAATTGAAATGCAAAAAACTATGACATTTTTGTATAACACAGGATGCCAGGTCAAATAAAAAGGAGCACAGGATAATCCTGTGCTCCTTTCCAGCTTAATTAAGAAAGTGACATCATAGTTTCCATGTCGTCTTTGGCTGTACCGATCAGCTGCAGGTTGAATGTTTCCTGCAGGACATTCATGACTCCTGGAGTGATGAATTCAGGCGGCTTTGGCCCAATGCGGACGTCTTTGATTCCGAGGCTGAAGAGGCCGAGCAAAATCGCAACCGCTTTTTGTTCGAACCAGGACAGCACAATGCTTACCGGCAGATCGCTCACTTCGCAGCCTAATGCATCAGCTAGGCCCATTGCGATCTTGACTGTTGAGATGGAGTTATTGCATTGACCCAGGTCCATGAACCGCGGCAAGTCAGTTCCTGGTACTGTACCGTAATCGACATCATTGAAGCGGAACTTGCCGCAGGAAGTTGTCAGGATGACTGTATTATCCGGCAGTGATGTGGCAAGCTCTCGATAGTATTCGCCGCCTTTGCCAGGTGCGTCACATCCTGCGATAACAAAGAAACGCTTGATTTTACCCGTTTTCACCGCATCAAGTACTTCAGGGGCGAGGCCCAGTACTGTCTCATGGTGGAAACCTGTAGTCAGGTGGAGTTCAGATTCCATGTTTGCTTCCGGAAGTTCAAGTGCTTTTTCAATCAGCGGTGTGAAGTCTTCCCCTTCGATTTTGCGCACGCCTTCAAGGCCTGCCACTTCATACGAGAAGAAACGGTCAGCGTATGTTCCTTTGATCGGCATGACACAGTTTGTCGTCGCAAGAATTGCACCAGGGAACTTTTCAAACAAACGGCGCTGGTCAAACCATGCCTTACCGATATTCCCTTTAAGATGCGGATATTTTTTCAATTCTGGATAGCCGTGGGCCGGAAGCATTTCTGAGTGCGTATAAATATTGATGCCTTTTCCGTCTGTCTGCTTCAGCAGTTCTTCAAGCGCAAACAGGTTATGGCCCGTCACGACAATGGCTTTACCTTCGATTTTGTTCTGCGTCACTTTTACAGGGGTCGGGATGCCAAGACGTGAGGTATGAGCCTTATCCAGCAAGTCCATGACGCGGACAGCTGCATTCCCCACCTTCATCGCCATGTCGATATGTTCCTGCAAATTGAAGTTTGAATTTGTCAGAGTCATATATAATGCTTCATGGGTGATTTTATCCACTTCCGGATCAGAGTAGCCGAGCTGCCGTGCATGCGTTGCATAAGCTGCAATTCCTTTCAAAGCAAAAATCATTGTATCCTGAAGGCTGGCGATATCCTCATTCTTTCCGCAAACGCCAACAACTTTACAGCCGCCGGTTGGTGTTTGTTCACATTGATAACAAAACATTCATCTTACCTCCCAGTTGTATCTATCAGTCAACGTATTAACATCATAATCATCTTGTTTAAAAGGATAATTGATTTAAATCACACTTACTACCCTTAGGAAACCTTTGTCAACAGATTGCCAAATTCCGTTCAAATCCCGGACATAAATTCAAACGCATTTTGAACTGCCTGTTTATCCAGTGCAGCTGTGCTCTCCGCAGACTTGGGCAGGGTCAATTCCTGTCTTTTTATATAAATTTGATTTGGTCTTTTCAGGAGTATCCCCTCTGCTGAGAGATAATCCATATACGCCTGCACAGTTTTTACAACTGCATCGCTGCTGCAATACAAGTTGCTTCTCGTTATTTGTCTTCCTGCAATCATCCCGTATGCGATCCTCTTTAATTTTTGTAAAGGAAGACCTCTTCCCGGCTGCAATGGCATGATGACCTCAAGCAGGATAGCCAACTGCCAGATTGCTGGTGATTCGGTGAAATATATATTTTCTTTCAGAGGGACGCCGGCCTGTGGCGGACTTAGCGATAACGGTTTGCCGGCCGCCCGGTAAAATTTGCGGTTTAACTGTTGTGTTCTTCGGGAGTTATCGCGATGTACCGAATATCGCCATCGCTTTTTATTGCGGAGCCATTCTTGCTGATAAAAGGAAATAGGACGGTGTGCACCCCCGCTGGTGTAAATATGGGAGAAGATTACCGCCGAAAGCGGTACATAAGCTGGAATGGCAAGTACCTGTGAAGCTGTAAGTGGAAGTATATCATTGAGGATAAACAATTTCCTGCTCGAAGGGGAGTAAAAACAATAACCGGGGAAGCGCATCAGCAGTATGCTGATATGCAAACAGCCAGTGGAAATTGCTGATTCGGTACCGGTTGGCCGCAATCCTATTCAAATGATCCTCGCTGAGCAGCCAGATGCTCTTAATGCCAGCTCTCCGGTAGTTTTGGATTCTGTTTTGAATCACAGCTGAATCAGCAATTGAATTCTGGTATTCGACAGCGATACGGACGGAGTTTTTGATGATAAGAAGATCAGGCCGCTGTTGTAATTCGGGCAAGTACGGTTCGATCATGACATGTTCGCCGGTCTCCTTAAGTCTTGTGAACAGCTGGCGCTTTGCTTCAAGATGTCCTTCCGTCTCTCCGCCGCCCCGGCCGTTTTCACAGCTGGTCAAATTAACATGGGCAAAGTGCCACCGTTTGAACTTGCCGAGTTTCATTTTCACGGCGTTGCCGCACACCGGGCAGAAAAAGGACCCTTCGGCCGACAGCCGCTCCAATTCACCCCGGTCCCGTTTATCCGCCAGCGAAAACATCGACCCATCCTTCCGTTTCGATACAAGCAAGAAATCGCCTCCAATACTCGTTTGTGCTCAACTACTTTCACACAGACCACGCCCTCTCCTGTTTTTTTAGACCAATTTATACTTCTGCACAAAATTTGGCCCATTTGAAAATTCACCTGTAAAAAAAGTGCCCGGCAATTGCCAGGCAATTGCCAGGCACCCAACCCACTTTCAAGCAACAAAAAAAGACCGGTTCAGCTTTGCTTGAACCGGCCTTTTAAGCCATTTGCGGGAATTTCTCACGGATTTGCTTGATTGCGTTTTCTTCCATTAACACTTTTCCGTATTCAATCATACGATGGACCGTAATGTTTGATTCATATCCGTATTCGAGCATGAAGCTCAGAAGATCATCCTGCTCTTCTTCGGAAAATTCCTCTTCCGGGAACGTCACATACAGGTAGTAATTATCATCGAAAACGTACAGGCGGCTAAATACATCATCCGCCGCGAAACTATGGCTCAATGAAATGACGTGTTCAAAATCCTCAAAACCGATTATGAATTCAAGGGTTTCATCACCCGGCGAAACATCTTCCTGCTCCAATTCTTCCTTTTCGTTTTTCAGATTGAACTTTTTATCCAGCAATGATTCAATCTGATCGTCAACAGGTATGTCAATGCTTTTATCCTCATTTACAGGAAGTTCCAATTTCTGCCCGTCATTTGACAGCTGCGCGCGGGTCACCATGACCTCAAGCCCTTTGTCTAGCGCCTGAACCTGGATCCACAGAGGTCCTTCAACCGAAAAGTCCTCCTCCATGTTCATCTCATCCATCATTTCCCAGAAAAGCTCTTCGCTCCGCTCTCGGTTATACCAGATTTCTTCTCTGTCAAACCCGCGGTCTTCTATATCTTTATAAGTAATGTAAAACTTTACGGTATACTCATTTATTCGTTCTATTTCCATTCTTCTTCCTCTCCCTTCTTACTTTTTTCCGGGAAGAGATCTTCTATCTCCGGGTAACGCCCTTTCAAAAAACTTACCCTTTTTTCCTCATGTTCAATCATGCTATCTTGTACTCCCATTGTATGATAAATACAGTAAGAATGGAAACAAAAAACCGGTTTTTCATGCAAAACCCGCATTTGTCCCGGTAAAGCGTCGTATTGAACCTTGAAGCTGTTCAATTATATTAAAACGGCCTTTATTATTGGCTCTGTTAAACGCTAGTGTTGATTTCCGCTACAGGTACTCGCTTTTGCCACAGGCACAAGGGCGACATCCGTTCCTGCTTCCCTCCGGTCGCACTCACAGTGTCTTCTTTGCACCAGGACGGGCGGTGAGCCTTCTCGCGCTCCGCTCCTGCGGGGCCCCCACCTGGAGTCCCGCACCTTCCACTCCAATCAACTAGTGTAAAAATCAACATTGAACTTTAACACAGCCTTATTATTAGAAAGTATTCGTTGACGGTATATTTATGTTATATGTTATAGTTATTTGTATTGAATCATACATAATATAACTATGAACAAATCTTATCATCTTTTCTTTCTCATTTCAAAAAGGGGGCTTCACCCGTGGATTTGGAATTCCTTACACAGGTATTGGTCATCATCGGAATCGATATTGTCCTCGGCGGAGATAACGCAATTGTCATTGCGCTGGCGAGCCGAAATCTTCCGTCGGAACAACGAAACAAAGCAATCTTTTTAGGTACCGGGCTCGCTGTCGTTATCCGCATCTTTTTAACTATCATAGCCGTTTATTTACTGAAGATTCCATTTCTCCAGCTTGTCGGCGGCCTCTTTCTCATCTACATAGCATATAACCTCATTGTGGATGAGGAAGAAGATCCATCGAATATCAAAGCGGGCACTACCCTCGGACAGGCAATCAGGACCATCGTTTTTGCTGACATTGTGATGGGTTTTGATAATGTCATCGCAGTGGCGGGCGCCGCACACGGCAATATTTTGCTTGTCATTTTCGGTTTGATCGTATCTGTTCCGATTATCATCTGGGGAAGCAAAATCTTCCTTATATGGATGGAAAAATTTCCGTTTCTCGTCTATATCGGAGCTGGAATTCTTGCCTATACAGCCGGAACAATGATTTCTCACGAAAAACGGCTTGATCCGATTTTCAACACATATGATTATTTATCGTGGATAGTCATTGTTGCAACAATCCTTATCGTTCTCGGGGCAGGCTGGCTTAAAAACAAATCAATTGAGGCTCGGTAAGGCGCTTCCTTCGTATTAATAAAGAATAAAAGCGGCTGCTTTAAAATTGAGCAGCCGCTTTTTATTGTCCTCATGAGCTGTATGAGATAAAGTAATGAAAAACCTTCCGCAGCACATCTATTGGCAGCGGAAGGTTTTATTAGTTAACCAGGCGTTGAGCTTCGCGAAGTTGAAAAGTCCTGACTTTCCTTGGCAGGAAACGACGTATTTCATCTTCATTGTATCCGACTTGCAAACGTTTTTCATCAAGAATAATAGGGCGGCGGAGAAGGCCCGGATTCTCACTGATCAGTTTATAAAGATCCTGTAAGGGCAAAGTTTCAAGGTTAACGTCTAACTGCTGGAAAATTTTCGAACGGGTTGAAATGATCTCATCCGTTCCGTCCTCTGTCATTCGCAAAATCTCCTTGATTTCATCGATTGACAGCGGCTCAGCGAAAATATTCCGTTCAGTATAATCAATTTCATGCTCTTCCAGCCATGCTTTTGCTTTTCGGCAGGATGTACAGCTCGGGGACGTATAAAGGGTAACCATATGCAGTTTCGCTCCTTTCAAACGAATCAACGCCTGTTTTTTATTATATCTATCAATTTATAATCATTTTAATATCTATCTGTTCTCATTATACACCAAATGTTCATAAAATGATAGAGGGTTTATGTAAACATAATTAAAGCTGAACTGCGTAAATTATCAGGGTTTTAATTGTATTTACCCGTATTTTGAAAGCGGTAAACTTCTTTTTAAGTAAAAATGCAAAAAATCCACTTGGTCGATTAGTCGTCTTATCTTTCAATTACATCCCTTTATTGAGAATGCTTGATGCTACTTAATCATTCGCAAATATTTACAGAATAACAGGGGTTCATATTTATTTTTTTACATTTACAGCTTTTATACAGTTGCAGCATGCAATTGAGCAGCTGGTCATTAAGCCCGACCTGTGCTTCACCTGTCCTGCTTTATCGAGTCTGTTGGAAACATCATAAAATATATGGAGGGCAATTATTTAGTTAGGCGCCCTTTCCGTCCTGCACTTCAATAAAAGCCGCGACACAGTTTGCTTTCCTGTATATTTTTAACCTGGACCAAGTTTTCATTTTATTTGAAAAAGACCAGATTCCTTCCGTTTATTTAATCGAATAATAAGTTTTCCCGGGGAATAATGTCCTAATTTGCAAAAAAACAGTGGCTGATTGGCAATCCTTCAGGCGAAGACAGAGGCGCAGTTGATCGTATCTATACCCTTAATTGGCCGCTGTGTTGATGTGCTTCCTTCCTCTACGATAATAAAAGCGGTTCCCAGATACAGGAACCGCTTCTTTACTTATTCCGCAGCTTTTTCTGCAGATTCTTGATCTTCGTATGTCAAAACATCATCAACATGCTGATAGGACTTTCCGTACAATTCTTTATCCTTGTAAGTATGAATCAGTTCATATGTTTTTTTCATCCGGTCATATATGGCTTCTTCGGATTCGTGGGTTGGCGACCAGTAGAGGATTTCCATTTCGTTGATTTCATTCGTGGCCAGTGAACGGCGCTTGTAGCCGATGGAGCTTGCATGTTCAAAACCTTCCCGCTCATAAAAACGGCGCCTTTTGATTGTATCACTATCTTCATAATCCTTTGGCTCAACCTCAAGAATGATCGGCTTCCCTTTTGCCTTCAGCTTTTCAAGAAGCTTATGGCCAAGCCCCTGTCCTCTTGCATCTCTTGATACAAAGATATAGTCGATGAAAATAAAATCATCAAGTTCAACATACATCAATACATGATATTTATCCTCATCCTTATGGTAAATGTCACTGCGTTCTTTAAGCAATGTTTCCATGTGCTCTTTCGATTTCATTTCTTCTACAGGAAAATATTGATTGAGCTTTTCATACCAGTTCATTGATCTACTCCCTTACCGTGTTTTTTTAGCCACCTTTTATTATAACATAAGTGTTGGAACTGTTTTAATATTATGACCCTACTGGGCGATTGTTACTCTAATTGACACTCCTTCCCCTTTCTTTCTGAATCACTTTAGCTTACAATAATGGTGGAGAATGTGTTCGTTCAAAAGGTGCTGTAATGATCCATAAATGGCAGAGTTTCTATGAACAAAGCCCGCCAGCGTTCCAGACGCTTTTGGGCCGCCCTTTTTGAACATCCGATCACAAAGACCTTTTACCATCGGGAGGGATTGGCATGGGAGAAGTACTGCTTGATTTTGGTGTTTTCATTGCGCTCGTCGTTGTATTAAGTGCCTTCATGGCACCGGCCGGAAGTGCATTCGGCCGCCTGTTCGCCGGTAAAAACGCGAATATATTCATTGACCAAAATAATAAGATCACATCCAACTGGAATGATGTTGGCGGAACGAAAAAGTAAAGGCATACTAAAAAGCCCTGTCCGGTTTGAACTGGACAGGGCTTTTTTCAAATTCTAATTCAGCGGCGTATAATCGACGCCTTCCGTATAGGTATTTCCTGCGTCCCATAGCAGGAACTCCTCAATGCCATTTTCATTAAGTGCCTTAATTTGCGCTTCCACTTCTGCTTTTCCATAACGCTTATAGTTTCCCTTGCCAAGATAAGAAGCTGTAAAGTCCTGAATCCATGGCCTTGATGTCGGCCGGGGATCCAATTCATCCAATTTCTTATTTTCCACTTTCGCATATTCGCTGACAAGGCGATAAGGTTCCAAATCTGGCTTGGATATGCCAAAATACGCTGTCCAATGGCTTGGATAAATCATTGAAGAAATAACATCGACATTGCTTGATATTTTTGTGAAGTTCTGCCCGATGCCCGGTGCTTCAGGAAGTGTCGCCGTATAGCCGAAAATATCTACAGAAACATCCACATCATAATACTCCAATTTCTTATTGGCGTAGGCCACAAAATCCGTTACGGCTTTCACCCGTTTTTGGATATTATCCATTTCGAGATCAGCATAATCCCCCATGCTGTATTGAAGAATGGAATCACGTTTTTCAAAGCCTTCCGGAAAACGGACGTAATCAAACTGGATTTCCTGGAAGCCCATTTTTGCCGCTTCTTCGGCTATGGCAACGTTGTAATCCCATACTTCTTTCTGGAACGGGCTTACAAACGCTTCTCCGCGCCCGTTTTTCCAAATTTGTCCATTCTGGGTGAAGGAAAGTTCAGGTTTTTTGGCAGCTAATACAGAATCTTTGAAGACTACGATTCTAGCAATCGGATAGATTTGTTTCTCTTCCAGGGTTTTCAGCATCTTTTTGGGATCTTTAATATAATTTTGGCCGATCCCCTCAAATTCGGAGCCTTTTTCGGGTTTATATGTCAGGTTTCCTGTATCGTCCTTAATATCAATGACCATTGCATTCAAATCGGTTGATTCGATCAGTTTAACTAGCCGGCCGAACTTCTCACCGCCGGCTGAATGCCCGGTTACGTAAACACCGCGCACGGCATCCGGATACTCAAAGGTGAGTCCTGAATCGTATGTAAACCGTGCAACCTTTGCAGGAAGTTCCTTATTTTCCAGTTTAATTTCTTTCTTCTCATGAAATTGTGCATCCTTACTTTCTTCAGCTTTTATATCCTGAGGATAAAAAGCTGCCAGCAGCACTGCAAGTGAAATGAAAAATAACCTGATCCTATTCCGTTTTTTCATGATGCCCTCATTCCCCTATCTTTTTTGTCCTTTTTCTATTATAAATTCTCCTTCTTAACTTCTAAAGACCTTTTTAACAAAAGTTGCATCTTTTTGTAATCTGTACCGCATATCCCTCAATATTAAACTTTATTTTTTCGACAATGCCTCTCTTGATTAATCATGTCCACCCTGATATATTATTTAGAAATCCCCATCACAAGGTTGTCTGCTTGTGCATAACATGTTTAAGAATATTCAATCCGGACATATACGATAAAAAGGAGGTAATAACGTGCGGCATGTTACATTGGAAGAGGTATTTCAACACGAAACTGTCCATAAGCACCTAAAACGGTCGGGGATTGCCCATGCAATTGCAGCTGCCTATCACGGATACCGCCTCGCCCGTCAGTATAGGGTGTCTCCGGACCTGGCTACAAAAGCAGCTTTGCTGCATGATATTGGCCACTATACTTGGTTTCGAAACGGCCAGTGGGACTTTGACTTGTATAAGGAAAATGATATCCACGCGATCAAGGGTGCAGAGCGTGCCCATCGCATTTTGATCGAATTAGGGGAGTCAAGGCGCAATGCAAAAGAAATCTCCCTTGCCATTCTTCTTCATACAGATTCTTATCTCCCGGAAGGCCAGCTATACACTACCCCTCTGCAGAAGGTGGTCCGGCTGGCAGATGAAGCTGATGAAGAACCTGGCGGAAAACACCATTACCGGGAAATCGACAGTACAATTGCCGCCGATCGCATTAAAAAACTCGACCACATGGTGAATTACGCACTTAACGATGATGAGTTTGAAATGAAAGCAACAGTCTGAAAGAAGTACTTTCCTATTAAGAAGTGCTTCTTATTTACATAATAGCAGAGCCGTGAATTATGGATGATAAATGGTGATCTGGCAGATATCGCCAAGGCTAGTAGTGCGCGCAGAGAAAAGTTCGTATAATTTAGTCAAATAGGTCGAATCATGCGGGATATCGATTCGGACCGGTTTGTTTTTTTCCGAATGGCGAAGGGCCAGACGAATAATTGTGTACAGGAGTTTTCCCTGATTTTGTATGTCACCGATTCCGGCACCATGAATAACAAGCTGTCCTTTTACTTCCTTGAACCAGGACCAGCCTGTCAGCTGTTCTTTTTCTTCATCCTGAAATAGATAAAGATGGTCCCCTTTGTCTGCGGCCGCTTTTACCAACTGCTCCATATTTCCATACGGACAGGGAAGCCCCCGCTCTCTCGTTTCTTCAATGAAGCTCGACAATTCCTTCCAGTCAGCGTCATGGTCATAAGTAAAATAGATCATTGTCCTCCCCCTCAAATGAGCAATAAACAGGGAAATGTTTTTTCAATTAATCATTTAAACAAGGAAAGGCAGAATCAGTAACGATGTATCAGTTCATTGCATTTATTTCAGCATTGCTCCTCGCTCTTCTCATTCTTGCGGAAACAAAATTCGGAACTGTACCTGACCTGGCGATACAACTTGCCTTCGGTTCAGCACTTATCTTCTTTTTACTTCATCTTATGAAAAAATATAAACGATAATGATAGGAAAGTTACCGGTACCGGTGAGCCTCACGTGAAGAGGTTCTATCAGACAATGTACTTTGTGCACTGATATGATCTACACCGTTTCAGAAAATTAACTGACAGCGTTAAAGAAGCCTGAATTATTTAATTCAGTTTTTCCGGTACGTTGAGTAAGCTGCCTCAAATCTTTATCGCGCGGAAGAAATGCAGAATATACTCGAGGAAACTTGCGCTCCGTCCCCTTCCATCATAATTGTTTGATTCAACAATAAGCATTGACACTTTCACCTATAACCAGAATTATAAACTCGCCGACTGGCATGTTTTTCAGGCGAAGACAGAGGCCGATCTGCACTTATTCTACATTCGTTAAGTTGGCCGTTCCTTCGGAATACTTCCATGCCGACAGTTTCATTCATAGACGGTAAAAAAGGCAAGCCGCGAAAATGCGGCTTGCCTTACCGTTAATTCTTCTTATTTCCTTCGTGTTCTTCCATCATTTCCTCATCGTAAAGGTGACAAGCCACCCAGTGGTCTTTCTTCGATTCTACCCAGCGTGGAACGTGTGTCGCGCAAATATCCATCGCATGCGGGCAGCGTGTTCTGAAGCGGCAGCCGCTTGGCGGATCGATCGGGCTTGGCAGGTCGCCTTCAAGAATGATCCGTTCCCGTGAACGTTCGATTTCAGGATCAGCAACAGGGATAGCGGACAGCAATGCCTGTGTATACGGATGAAGCGGTTCATCGTACAGTGCATCACTTTCAGCAAGCTCAGCCATGTTTCCAAGATACATGACACCGACCCGGTCAGAAATATGTTTAACCATTGACAGGTCATGGGCAATAAACAAATAAGTGAGCCCTTTTTCCCGCTGCAGTTTTTGCAGCAGGTTGACTACCTGTGCTTGAATTGATACGTCAAGCGCGGAAATCGGTTCGTCAGCAATGATGAATTCAGGATCTACGGCAAGGGCACGGGCAATCCCGATACGCTGGCGCTGGCCTCCCGAAAATTCATGTGGATAACGGTTTGCGTGCTCCCTGTTCAAGCCGACTGTTTCAAGAAGTTCATTGACTTTATCGCGTCGCTCCTGATCATTCTTGGCAAGGCCGTGAATGTCGATGCCTTCTGCGATAATGTCTGCAACCGTCATGCGAGGGTTCAAGGATGCATATGGATCCTGGAAAATCATCTGCATTTTTCGGTTGAACTTCTTTAACGTTTCGGCGTTCTTCTTGCCATGTACATCTTCACCTTCAAAAAGGACATCGCCGCCCGATGCATTGTAAAGGCGGATGATGGTCCGGCCGGCAGTTGATTTACCGCAGCCGGATTCGCCTACGATACCAAGTGTTTCTCCTTTATAAATATCGAACGAAATATTATCTACAGCTTTCAATACCTGGTCTTTACCGACATTGAAATATTTTTTTAAATTACGCACTTCCAATAATTTTTCACGATTATCTGCCATTATTTCGAACCTCCTACTGCTTCAGCCGGCGGTTCCACTTTCGGAGCTCTTTCATCCTGCAGCCAGCATGCCGCTTTATGCGAGTTCGAATGCTCTGTATATTCAGGCATATTGTCCACACAAACCTTCATTGCATATGGACAGCGAGCCGCAAACGGGCAGCCTATAGGCGGATCCACGAGATCAGGCGGTGTTCCCGGGATTGCCAGAAGCTCCTCTGATTTCGTATGGAGCTTAGGCATGGATGCAAGCAATCCCCATGTATAAGGATGCTTCGGCTTATAGAAAATTTCATCAACAGTGCCGGTCTCAACGATTTTGCCGGCATACATGACAGCAACACGCTGTGCAGCGTTTGCGACAACGCCAAGGTCATGGGTGATGATGATAATGGATGTTCCTGTTTTTTTCTGCAAATCTTTCATCAAATCCAGAATCTGGGCCTGGATTGTAACATCAAGTGCAGTTGTCGGTTCATCGGCTATAAGCACCTTCGGATTACATGCAAGCGCGATAGCGATGACGACACGCTGTCTCATCCCGCCGGAAAATTGGTGAGGGTATTGTTTCACCCGTGTTTCCGGATTCGGGATACCAACAAGGCGAAGCAGCTGGACAGCACGTTCCTTCGCTTCGGCATTGCCAAGTTTCTGATGCTTCCTCAGCCCTTCCATGATTTGCTTGCCAACAGTCATTGTCGGATTCAGCGATGTCATCGGATCCTGGAAAATCATCGACATTTCAGATCCGCGGACATTTTGCATTTCTTTTTCGGAATATTTGATAAGATCTTTTCCTTCAAACAGAACCTCACCGTCTTTAATTCGGCCCGGCGGGTTAGGAATCAAACCCATGACAGCTTTTGATGTAACTGATTTTCCGGAACCGGACTCTCCTACGATTGCAAGGGTTTCACCTTTTTTCAGCTCAAAGTTAACGCCGCGAACGGCCTTGACTTCCCCGGCATAAGTATCGAAGGAGACATGTAAATTATTGACTTCAATAATGTTTTCCATTTACCTTTCTCCTCCTATCTGCGCATTCTAGGGTCTAACGCATCCCGAAGGCCGTCCCCTAATAGGTTGAAGCTGACCATGACCAAACTGATGACAACCGATGAAATTGTCATCTGATGCGGGTAAATCCTCATTGCTCTATAACCCTCATTCACCAGGGTTCCGAGGGAGGCAGTCGGAGGCTGCAGCCCAAGGCCGATAAAGCTCAGGAAGGCTTCGAAGAAAATCGCCACTGGCACGGTAAACATGGTTGTAATGATTATCGGACCAAGAGTATTCGGAATCAAGTGTTTCCAGATCAAGCGGTTGTCTGTCGCACCAAGTGTCTTTGCCGCCAGTACAAATTCCTGTTCCTTCAGCTTAAGGATCTGTCCGCGTACAATCCTGGCCATCGTTACCCATCCCGTAATAACCATCGCAAGGGTAATGGACAAGATCCCAGGATTAAGGACGAGAATAAGCAGGATTATGACGATCAGGTTAGGGATACCAACCAGAACCTCAATTATACGCTGCATCACGTTATCAATACGGCCGCCGTAGAATGCGGAAATCCCACCGTAAGCAACACCAATTAAGAAGTCAATGGTCGCTGCGAGGAAAGCGATATACATTGAAATTCGAGTTCCTTCCCACGTTCGGGTCCACAAATCCCGGCCAAGAGCGTCTGTTCCGAACCAGAAATACTCTTCTACGCCTTTCATTTCATATTGATCAACACCGCGGATGTCAACACCGTCAAGGCCTAAAAATCCAATATTTTCAAGGACAGGGACTTTGGGAGGCATATTTGTCCGGCCAAGGTCCTGGCTGTCTACTCCATACTCATTCATGAAAGGTCCGGCAAGGGACATGAAAAGAATGATAACAATCATGATCAAACCGAAAAACGCCCCGCGGTTCTTTTTCAGCCGCATCCAGGCGTCCTGCCAGAATGACAGGCTAGGCTTTGAAATCATTTCACTTTTGTCTTCGCTGATTTCAGCAGGCTGGAACAAATCTTCTGTGATAGGCTGTTTTTCTGCACTCATGCTTTTTTCCCTCCCGCCAGGCGAATACGTGGATCAATAACTCCGTAGAGTATATCGACAATTAGCACGATGCCGATAAATAAAACACTGAAAAAGAGTGTAATCCCCATAATTACAGGGTAATCATTGGTAGTGATAGATTTAACGAACTGCTCACCAAGCCCCGGCACACCAAAAATGTTTTCAATTACGAGTGAACCGGTCATCAGGGCAACAGTCATCGGGCCTAAAATGGTGATAACTGGAATCATCGCATTCCTGATTGTATGTTTAATGACAACAGCTGATCTGCTGATGCCTTTCGCTTTTGCGGTTGTAATGTAGTCCTGTCCAAGAACTTCAAGCATTTCGGTCCTCATAAAACGGGCAATCTGGGCTACAACGAACACTCCCAGTGAAATCGTCGGCAATATCGTATATTCATATCCATCCCAAAAAGCCACCGGCAGCCATTGCAGCTTAACGCCGACCCAGTATTGCAGAAGCCCTGCGAAAACAAACGATGGTATGGAAATACCGAGCACGGCAATGACCATTGTCCCGTAATCCCAAAAAGTATTGTGGTTGAGCGCTGATATGATTCCCATCAGCAATCCTAGAACTGTACCGAATATGACGGCCTGCCCGCCCAGAAAAGCGGAGGCTCCAATTCGGGATCCAATAATACTGTTGACGCTGCGTCCGTCATATTGGAATGATTCCCCTAAATCTCCCTGCACTAGATTCCCCATATACTTGACGTATTGTACAGGAACCGGATCATTCAATCCGTATTTCTCGTAAAGCCTCTCTCTTTGTGATTCTGATAGTTTCTCCTCATTGTTGAATGGTGATCCCGGTAAAGTTTGCATCAAAAAGAATGTAAATGTTGCAATTATTAACAGGGTCAGTAGCATATAGCCAACCCTTCCGAGAATATATCGTCCCATACAAACACCTCCTCGTAATGTCTTATTATACAGCAAAAATCGACTAACTGAATTACTTTTAATATTCTACATTTTCTGACGTTTTTCACATAGACAGGCAAAAAGAGAGTATATGCCAGGATGGACATATACTCTCCTGAGTTTACTATAAAACTGCGTTCATTTTAAGTGGCTTATTAGTTTTTACCAGAAATATATGTCCACTTGAAGCTGTAGTCACCGCCGAATGGATGCTTCACCCAGTCCTTGACATAAGTCTTCATCAGGTGGGCGTTACCTCTCTGGTACATTGGAGCGATTGCAGCATCTTCTTCAAGAAGAATTCTTTCTGCTTCCTGAAGTTTATCCCAGCGAGCTTCTAGGTCAGAAAGATCAGTTTTCGCTTCTTCTACCAGCTTGTCATATTCTTCGTTTGAATACGCCATCTGGTTATGTGCTCCGTCTGTCACGAACATGTCGATGAAAGTCATCGGATCCTGATAGTCAGGGCCCCATCCAGCGAATGAGAAGTCATAGTCGCCTTTTGTTTCAAGGTCTAGCTTCTGCTTGAACGGTTGAGCTTTGATGGACACGGTCAAGCCTGGAAGATTCTTTTCAAGCTGGTTCTTCAGGTATTCGCCGACCTTCTTGGAGTTTTCACTGTCATAGTTGAGCAGTTCTAGTTCAAGGCTATCCTGTCCAAGTGCTTCAAGACCTTTTTCAAAGTGTTCTTTTGCCTTGTCAGCATCATGGGACAGCATGTCGCCATTTTCAGCACGGAAATCTTCACCATCCGGACCGGAAACAAAATCTTTCGGTACAAGATAGTCCGCAGGTGTAGAACCGTTGTTCAAGATAACGTCTGTCAAACCTTTTTTATCCCAGCCCATGCTGATTGCTTTGCGGATATCAACATTGGCAAGAGCCTCGTTCTTCTGGTTCAGGCGCAGGAAGTAAACGGCAGCATCAGGAGTCGTGACATAGTTTTCTGTATCCTTATACTGGTCTACATATTCCGCACTAAGGGCTGCACGGTCAGTTTTGCCAGTTTCAAACAGGTTGACCGCTGTTGCTGTATCCTTAATTACATTTACGTTGATTTCATCAAGCTTAACAGCTTCTTTATCCCAGTACTGGTCGTTCTTTTCATACTTCCAGTTCTGTTCATGGTTCCATTCGGAAAGTACGAAAGGACCGTTGTACAGCATTGTGTCCGCTTCAAGCGCATAGTTCTTGCCCTGTTCTTCAACGTAATCTTTCTTAAGCGGCATGAATGTGCCGAAAGAAGTCAATCCGAGGAAGTAAGGAACATCGTTTTCAAGCTCAACTTCAAGAGTTTTTTCGTCAACAGCTTTTACGCCAAGCTCTTCGACTTTGCCATACAAATCACTTTCTTCATCCATGATTTTGTTGGCGTTTTTAAGGTCACCCATGATGTATGCATATTCTGCAAGTGTATCAGGGCTGAGCGCACGCTTCCATGCATACTCGAAATCTTGTGCGGTTACCTGTGAACCGTCACTCCATTTTGCATTTTCGTTAAGCGTGAAAGTGTATTTTGTTCCATCTTTTTCATAATCTTTAGCAACGCCTGGAACCGGTTTGTTGTCCGGGCCAAGACGGTAAAGTCCTTCAAATACGTTGTTCATTACAATAAAAGACACCTGGTCAGTTGCAGTGATCGGATCCATTGACGGGATTTCGGCACTTTCAAGTAGGTTCAAGACCTGCTCTTCATCCGGCTTCGCTTCGCCGCCTTCTCCTTCACCGCCTGTTGCGTTTTCTGATGATTCGTTTTCGTTTCCTTCGTTCTCGTTAGTTGCTCCTTCATTGCCGCCTCCGCAAGCTGCTAGGAACATGCTGAGCGCAAGAACAAGCACGAAGAAAATTGACAGCTTTTTCTTCATGTACTGAAGACCTCCCCTTTTTATATAGGTTTTTTTGACAGGCAAATACCGTTGAAAATTGTCTGAAGTTTTTGCCTATGGGATTATTATACAAGTATTCTAACAATTTTGCATATACTTTTTTTTAAGACTATTATTGAAACCTTGATATTATTACGGTTCGGTAACAGAAAATAGGTCTATTGTACTATCATCGGATCCGCTTTCATTTTCCTGCCCTGGCAAAAATTAAAACCTAATCATTATACTCGCCATCGCTTCACCGTTGTAAAGCAAGCAAGAGGGGAAGTCCGCTATAGGGATGGTTCTTAAATACCGGTACAATCGGCGGGCTCCTTCTGTAATAATTGTTCCATTTCTGCTTTTTCTATATAATTACTCTTATAACTTATTTGTCCTGGAGGTAACATGAAAACACATTTCAGAGCAGCTTCGCGGCTTATGATAGGATCTGCCGCGGTAGGAATCTTATTGTCCTTCCTTTTCAGGGGGCCTTCATTATCCGTTACTATTGTAAATACGATTTTCATGATGTCACTTTTTCTTTTAATGACCGGCGGTTCAATGCTTATCCTGGAGGGCGGAATGTTCAACGGCATAATGAAGAGCTTCAAGTCTTTTCGCAATAAAAGCTCGAAAGCGAACCGCTATGCGGCGGAATTTGATGATTATGACAATGACGAAGAGAACCCGGCGTACAGCTTTCGATTAACAATGCCATTCCTGATCTCAGGGACCGTTCTTTTTGTCCTTACGATTATTGTTTCCTATTTCGTATAAGCAGCTTGCATTCGATATATTGATTGAGTATAATAAACCATAATTTTAAATGTGAAATGTGATGAGAAAGAATAGTACATGTTATGAAGCTTACAGAGAGCTTGTGGCAGGTGTGAACAAGCAGCGGAGTAATATGGAATGGGCTTTTGAGCACCGGACTGAAATGAACAGTAGGCTCCGGCGTCATCCGCACGATACAGCGGGAACCCAGTCCGGCTAACCGGACTGGAATTGAAAGAGATTCTTTTGTGATGAAGAATAACAAGGGTGGCACCGCGGTCCATTCGTCCCTGTTTTAAAATTGGGACGAGTGGACTTTTTTATTATTTATTTATCTGGAAAAGGAGTGTTCGTTATGTCTGTTATTTTTTCCGGCATACAGCCGAGTGGCTCGCTTACACTAGGGAACTATTTAGGCGCGCTGAATCATTTTGTCAAATACCAGGAAGAGGATGACTGCTTTTTCTGCATCGTGGATGAACATGCGATCACCGTACCGCAGGACCGGCTAAAGCTTCGCGAAAACATCCGCAGTCTTGCTGCACTTTACATTGCATCAGGCATCGATCCCGAAAAGTCCACACTGTTCATCCAATCGGATGTCCCGGCCCATACCCAGCTGGGATGGATGCTCCAGTGTGTCACCTATATCGGCGAACTTCATCGCATGACGCAGTTCAAAGATAAATCGGCCGGCAAAGAAGCCGTGTCTGCCGGCTTGCTCACTTACCCGCCGCTTATGGCCGCCGATATCCTGCTTTACAATACGGATATCGTCCCGGTCGGTGATGACCAGAAACAGCATCTTGAGCTGACGAGAGATATTGCGGACCGTTTCAACCGGAAATATAATGATATCTTCACAATCCCTGAACCGCAAATCGCTAAAGTGGGGGCCCGCATCATGTCTCTGGTCAATCCGGAGAAAAAAATGAGCAAATCAGACGAGAATGTGAAAGCGACGATTTTCCTTCTTGATGATGAGAAGCAAATTGAGAAAAAAATTAAAAGTGCTGTAACGGACTCGGAAGGTGTCATCAAGTATGACAAAGAAAACAAACCGGGCGTTTCCAATCTGATGACAATCCTTTCGCTTTGCAGCGGCAAGTCACTTGAAGAAATCGAAACGCATTATGCAGAAAAAGGTTACGGGGAATTCAAAGCGGATGTTGCACGGGCTGTCATCGCCACATTGAAACCGATTCAGGAACGGTACTATGAAATTGTGGAATCCGCGGAACTGGACGAGATTCTCGACCGAGGTGCCGAAAAAGCGAATCGTATTGCAGGAAAGACGCTGCAAAAAGCAAAAAATGCAATGGGACTCGGCCGGAAACCAAAAAACAGGCGGTAAGCAGCAGCAGAATAACCATGCTGTACGCCTGACCGGGTTAACCGATGTTTTCAACATTCATATGCGAAACTTCGCATAAAATCCCAGTCTTTCACGCCCGCGGACGGACCTGTTTCATCACGCCAAACCAGGGTTCTCTTACTGAACAGACAGAGCCTGTTACTTAGTGCTCTATTAGTTAAAACTCAAATATAAAAAGGAGCAGTTACGCTGCTCCTTTATTATTCTTAAAAGAAAAAATCAATTCACTTTTTCACGCATTTCCAGTTCCCAGAGCTGTTCGAAAAAAGGCTGCCCTTTAATCATCCGCTCACACAGATGTTCATGATGTTCGCTCCAGCCGTTCTTCACCTCACTGTAAAGGCTCTCCCAAACTTCCCTGTGTCTCATACCCTGAGTTTCCCTGTACTTGGCCGGGTTCCATTCTGTGTACCAGTAACGGAGTTCGGCAATATTCGTCGTAGAACAAAGCTGGTCCAAAGCCATGAATAGCAACTGTTTCAGCTGACGCTCCTTTCTTGTAAGACCTGTCATCAACTTAGGGTCAGGTGACAGAATGTGATGTTCCTTGTTTTCTGGTTCCTGTGGGTCATACCTATATGCCGCAGTCTCTTTGTCTTCAATCATTTCATATACCAGCTGTTCCTGGCGGGGGATAAGCCTGCTCTTCCTGATCGGCATCCTGTACCCGAGTGTATCAACCGCCAAAATTCGTTGACCGTCCGTAGCAACAAAGCAGTAGTCGAGCTGAATTCGCTGATGGTTTTTTCGCACAAAGCTCTTCTGGTAAATTTCGTCCAAAAGCTGGTCAGGGAGTTCGGACAGGGAATTTTCAATATAGTGGAACAGCTGTGGTTCCAGTTTGAATAACGGAACTTGATCAAGCAGTTCCACACCGTCATCTTTCCGCCATTCATGGAATTCACAAACATTGTATCCATTTTCTTCGCCTTCGAACCAATTCACCCATACATCATGCAGATACAACATCATTACCCCTCACTTCATAGCTATTTGCAAACAGTATGGACATCAGGGGTAAAAAATATTCCATTTTTAACAGGAAAATCCATGCACCCTCAATCTAACGGCATGTAGATGCTTAAAACGATCAGCAGCATTCCTGCACCAAGGAAATAAGTTTCAATCTGCCTGCTTATGAAGTCGAGGTATTCAATGAAGCCGTGGCCAGCTGTTAGCAGGTTCAAATAAGCGATAGCGGTAATGCCGCCTGCTACCGACAGCCCGAAACCGATCAAGAATATAAACAGCCTTACAATCATCGCCCGTCCCATCCCCCGTTCCTTCCTTAGTTTCCCGGAGTTTGTACATTATATGAGACAGGCCTCCCCCATATACCATTATGGACAAATCAGCCGGCCCGGTGACTGGGCACGGCATGAATGAAATGATGAGGTTTACGCGTCAATAAAAACTCTGCTCTTATTCCTTTGTACTGCGGTAGGAGAATGCTGAGTCAGCCAGCACGGCTTCAGCTGGAGCCGAAATGAGCGATTCTGTATCCATGCTGCCTTGTTTTTCATGCCAGCTGTCCACGATATGCCAGCCGCAATTGTATCCCAGCCATTTCGGGAGCATTCCTCCACCGTATAAGAGTTTGTCATGAACCGGCTGGTACTTGGTGACCTGGAGCCTGGAAGAGAGATACTTGGTAAATAAGCTTTTGGCCTTGCTGAGCGGATAAATCGAAGTCCATATAGCCAGGCTGCCGGCATCAGTCCGCATTTCCGCCGCTTTTTCTGCGAGCCCTTCCATGATGATAGAATCGAGCAAGGTCATCTCTTTTTCGGGACGGTTCAGTTTTCGAGCACGGCACACATGATGATACTCATGGGTAAGAAGAGCCTTCAATTCTTTTTCTTTCAGATCGGGCGGAACAAATAAAAACAGCTTGTCAGCAAAGGCAAGGCCGGCTTTTCCGTTAAATGCCTTCACGAGCTGCGGATTGTTCAGGTCAGATGGAAGTAAAAATACCGGAACGTCCGGTCCTTTCCATTCTTGCCGCAATTCTTCGAATTGGCGGTTGGCTTTCCGATGCAGTCCGCTTTTTTCTGCCCTGGACAAAAACCCGGCTGCGGAATCTGCAGGCTGACTGAGTCCTGCCGAGAGCAGGTGATTATGGATTTCGTATTCGGAGGCTCCCGGAAAATAAGCTTTCAAAGGCCGGCAAACCACCTTCTCCTGTTCGTAGAAAAGGGATTTTTTCTCAGATGTCTGCTGGCTTTTGGCGTATTGTTCAAGCCAGGAAAATGTATCAATGACCGGCATGCTCACACATCCTTTTATTGTTTTTCTCTTTTTTTACAATATGCCTGCTCGAATCACCACGTGAGGATGCCGTTCTGCGAATCTTATTGGACTCGCATTTATCACCGGCATTGGATTCTTGTACAGGTTGTGGATGGCCTTCGCAGACTATTTCATCCCCCAGGAGTGGCGGATGATTAGATTGCAGATGTTTATCGTGAGTCAGCGGCGATAATTTATTTGCTGTAATAGATCAAATTTTTGTGTGAAAGACGGAACGCTGTATGCCTGTGTTCAGGTTTTGATCCATTCAATGGTTTCTTTCACGCCCAACCGGGTCCCCGTGCCGCCCGGGCACGCACTTACAAATGCACCCATCCTCTTGTCCTGGATTCTTTCGGATATCACACGCTTACGCTCTTCCCAAAATTCCTTCTTCAGGAAAAAAGCAAGGAGGTTTCGAGAAGTCTCGTGCCTTCCGACCCGAATTTTGCTGCGAAAGCCAACATTCAATCATAACAAGCTTAAATTAAAAAGCCCCGGCTTCACGCCGGGGCTTTCCATTGTTTAATCGTTATACTTTTTAAAAACAAGGGTGGCATTATGACCCCCGAAACCGAGAGAATTGCTCAAAGCAGCCTGAACAGTCTGTTTACGGGCTTCATTAGGTACGTAATCCAGATCGCATTCAGGATCGGCCGTTTTATAATTGATTGTCGGCGGTATGATATCTTCCTGGATTGACTTAATTGAAAAAATCGCTTCAACCGCACCGGCCGCGCCAAGCAAATGACCTGTCATCGATTTCGTAGAGCTCACTGTCATTTTGTATGCATGATCGCCAAACACTTCTTTAATGGCAGCCGTTTCATACTTGTCATTATACGGTGTGCTTGTACCATGTGCGTTCATGTACGAGATTTCTTCAGGCTTCAGGCCGGAATCTGCAATCGCCTGGCGCATCGCCCGAACGCCGCCTTCCCCGCCTGGTGCCGGTTCGGTTATATGATGGGCATCTGCTGTTGAGCCGTAACCGACGATTTCAGCATAGATTTTCGCCCCGCGCTTTTTTGCCGACTCAAGAGATTCAAGAATCAGGATGCCTGCCCCTTCCCCCATGACAAATCCGTCACGATCCGCATCAAACGGCCGGCTTGCACTTTCAGGATCCGGATTCGTCGATAAGGCCGTCATCCGGCCAAAGCCGGCAAATGCCATGTTGGATAGCGGGGCCTCGGCACCGCCTGTCACCATTACATCCGCATCGCCGCGCTGAATCACTTTAAACGCATCCCCGATCGAATTGGTGCCTGTCGCACAGGCCGTCACTGTACATGAGTTGATTCCTTTTGCCCCAAGTGCGATGGAAACCTGTCCGGCGGCCATATCGGGAATCATCATCGGCACAAAGAATGGGCTGACGCGCCGCGCCCCTTTTTTCAAGAATGTTGCATGCTGCTCTTCCCATGTTTCCATTCCGCCGATCCCCGAACCGATCCACACACCGGTCCTTTCGGCAAGTTCACCTGAAATGTCAAGGTTGGCATCTTTTACTGCCATCAAGGAAGCGGCGAGGGCGAAGTGGGTGAAACGGTCCATCCGCCGCGCACTCTTCCGGTCAATATAGTCCTCAATATCGAAGTCATTGATTTCTGCAGCCACTTTGGAACTGAACTGCTCTTTGTCAACCCTCGTAAGTTCACCTACTCCGTTGACTCCTTTAATTGCATTTTGCCAGGAAGCTTCAGCGTCCAGGCCGAGCGGTGTAACAGCTCCAAGGCCTGTTACGACTACACGCCTTTTTTCCATTGAATCAGCACCCCTTTGTCATCAGTTGAAAATTCGTCCCTATCTTTTCCATCATATGTTAACGTTTTGATTACAGCTTTATTGGACTGCGGCCGAACGGGAAAACTGCCCGGCAGCATAATCATCATCGGCCCCAGCGCAGGGCCACGGCTCCCCATGTAAGGCCTCCGCCAAAACCGACCATTACAACAAGATCATCATCTTTGATTTTACCATTCTCGAGTTCTTCAACCATAGCAATTGGAATGGAAGAAGCCGAAGTATTTCCGTACTTGTCTATCGTAACAGACATTTTCTCGATTGGAAGTTCAAGCCTCTGCCTTGCCGCCTCCATGATCCTAATGTTTGCCTGGTGAGGAACAAGAAAGTCGACATCTTCTTTACTCAAACCGGCTTTTTCAAGAACATTGACAGCAGATTCCCCCATCTGCCTGACCGCGAACTTAAATACTTCCCGGCCGTTCATTATGATGTATTCATCCTGATACAAGTGTTTCGCTCCCGATCCATCTGACCCGAGCTCAAATGCCAGAATACCGCGGCCATCGGATACAGGCCCGATAACAGCCGCGCCAGCGCCATCCCCGAACAGAACGGCTGTATTTCGGTCATTCCAGTCGGTGATTTTCGAAAGTTTTTCCACACCGATGACCAGAACATTGCGATATACTCCGCCTTCGATGAATTGTTTGGCTGTAGCCATTCCGTACATGAACCCGGCACAGGCAGCACTTACATCCATCGCCACTGCGTTGACGGCGCCGATCCGGTCTTGCACCAGGCATGCAACAGAAGGAAACGGGTGGTCAGGCGTAACCGTCGCCACCAGAACCATATCGATCTCTTCAGCTGCGATTCCCGCCGACTTTATCGCATCCCGGGCTGCCGCTTCAGCCATATCAGATGTATCCGTATTTTCATCGGCAATACGCCGTTCTTTGATTCCTGTCCGTGTTCTCACCCACTCATCTGATGTATCTACGATCTTTTCCAGATCCTCATTGGTCACAATGCGGGGCGGCAAATACCTCCCCAACCCCAATATGCCGGCATTCATATAAGCATCTCCTTTTCACGGGTTTATATCAATTATTATGACTTGGTACTAATATTATATGATATCTTTTCATTTGTCTATATATCTTAAAGAAACCGGGCAGGCTTCATAAAAGGGTTTCTTGAATGACCAGATTGAATACATCCGGTTTTTTCTGAAGATTGACCGGGTATACTGAATATAACTGAAGTGCAGCTTTAAAATAGATTGCCTTTCCTTTTCTAAACGATCGGATACTGATAAGGGGGGATAAACTCATGCACTGGAAAATGTGGCTCATTCCAGCTGCAGTGTTGATAGGGGCAATAATAATCGGAAGCTACGGATTATTTCTATTAACCGTCATTTTGACAGCAGTTCTGGCAGTGAGCGAATTTTATAATTATAGACGCAGAAAAAAAACCGGACCTTCCTCCTGAAGGTCCGGTTTTCATATAGGTTATTGTTGATTTATGTTACGGTGCCGCTGCCGGTCACTCGGCCTCTTCGGCATCACGGCAGCCCAGTTCATACGCTTCATCCATAACCTGAAGAAGCATTTCAAGCATCGGCTGCAAATCATCCATATTCATTTCAATTCCTTTTTCGTCCATCATCTCTTTCGCGTTCGGCAAGTATTTCATCGCAATCTGCATAAACATCATGTTGCGTTCCTGATTCATCGGGCATCCTCCTTTAAATTTTTTGCGGTCCGTCTGTTATTATATCACTGGTTCGGAAGGGAGCCTGTTTCTTTATAAACAGAAACAGCCGCTTCTACTTTCTTTTTCAATTGTCGGGGTACAAGCGGACTGTACCGCCCCATCGCGATCGCTTCTTCCTGGAAATCGTAATACAAGTTGCCTGATTTGAGGTTTCCTTCATTAAAATCGCGGGCGACTGACTCATAAATGCCGACAACATTTTGGACAGTAGACGTCAATACGGTGTTTTTGCCGAGGTCAGCCTGGTCTGATACATAGCCAATGGCATAAAGCCCTTCTTCTTTCAATCGCTCGATTACTGGTACATTGAATGCATCGCCGGCAGGGTAAACTACATCCACGCCGCTGTCGATCATTTCATTGACCATCTTGACAGCAATTTCCTTATCATCCCATGACTGTGTAAAGCGGATCGATACATCCGCTTCACTGTTTTCATAGAGTACACCTTCAAAAAAGCCGTTCACTTCTGGCTGCCATTCGTAAGCCGCGATGACACCTATCTTGTTTGTCTCCGTCATTCCACCGGCGATAATGCCGCCAAAAAAGCCCATGGCATGTGCGCTGAAATTGACGCTCGTTATATTCTCCCCGTCTACATCGCCATTAAATACGATGAAATGGATATTCGGATGGTCCTGGTGAATGCGCTTAAAGTAGTAAGCATATTCACTGCCGTGTCCGAAAATCAAATTGACGCCCTGATTGCTGAACTCTTGAACAGCTTTCGTGACTGCTGCCTGTGAATTCATTTTTTCTTTATAATAAACTTCCGTGTCAAATGTCGATTGTATTTTCAGTAAGCCTTTATACCCTTTGCTTCCCCATACCTGGTCATTGATCGTGTCCGGAACAAGAAGCCCTACGTTTTTAAGTTTGCCCTCAGAAGACTGGCAGCCTGTCGATAACAGGGTAATTACTAGAAAAAGACTGAGAAGTTTGTACATATTCTGGCACTCCTTTATTCCGGAAAGCGGTTCAATAAGCAAAAAAATCCATTTTCGCTTCCCTTTTTCATTTTACAGTTATGTGCAATGTTTGTAAAAGACATTTTCTTTCACCTTATTCCCAGCCCACAAAAAACAGCAGGCCCCCGACATTCGGAGTACCTGCTGTCATAATATTTTTTCGTTTTCTTTAAAAAACGGCTTTATGTCAGATGCACAGGTATACTTTTTCTCCTGTACATACAATGTGAGCTTGATCGGATTGCCGCTTTCTTCCCTAAGCTTTTCAAATTGGCGGCTGTTTCCGGTTATATCATATATGTGCAGATCCGTCGCATGCCAAATTCTCACGGGATGATTTGTGACATAGTCCTCCATGCGGTAGGCAGCAATTACATTTTCCTCTACATGTTCAGATTTCACTTCATACGCCGCCGACAGGTCATGCAGCATCCGGTGAAAGAAGAGCCGATTGCTCTTTTCTTTATGAAAGTGATGCTTTAAATCGAGGCAAGGATCGATAAAGACCGCTGACCTTACCATGCGCGGGTACTTTTTCATTAATTTAAGCGCAGATAGTGCACCCATTCCGTCAGCTGCAACATGGAGGCGGTTATTTAATATATATTTTCTCAGCAACAGTTGCCAAAGGCTGTGCAAATATTCAACTGACTTTGGCGACCCCCAGTTCGGTCCGAACAAATTGGAATAAAAAACGATATAGCCTTCTTTTACAAATTCTTCGATCCAATACCTTCGGGCAAAATGCTGTGTCCACAGACTTGCCCCTTTTTCAACATAATGGTTGGCATCACCGATGACCAGGACGGCGAATCCGTTGGGCCGCTCGGGGAAATGGACCGCATTATATTGATTTTCCATCTGAAAATAATGGATTTCGCTTCCCATCGCAAATCCTCCGTCCTTAAAAGTCTCTTCTCCTCTAATGTATGTAAATAAAAAGAAATTGCCAAGAGTGAAATACCTAATCTTTTTAAGATTGCATGAAAACGTTATTTTGTTTATAGTAAAAAGGGAATCATGGTAAAATCTAAAGAAACTGATGGGATGACCAAGGGGTGAAAATCGTGCGATATTTTTGGACATTTTTCTGGTCTTTACTGCTTAGCCATATGACTGTTTATGTGGTAGGAAGCATGAACGGCACTGGGTACAGCTTTATTCAAGGGATTGTACTTGCCATTTTCTTCAGCCTGGCAGCCATTTTCCTTGGAGATGGCTTGCTCAGCGATGACACGCAATCCTAAAATAAAAAGGCCTTCATCGCCGGCCATTCCGGCAGTGAAGGCCTTTTTTCTTATGGGCGTTTTTTAATGATAATTTCTTCTCCGTCAGCATCCACAACAAGATTGTCGCCATCCTGCAAAGCCCCTTTAATCAGTTCCCGGGCCGCTTTCGTTTCAACATTCCTCTGAATGAACCGTTTCAGCGGCCTGGCCCCGTATACCGGATCATAGCCCTGTTCGGCAATGAATTCTCTTGCGGCATCTGTGATCGTCAACTTGATGCGCCTGTCTTCAAGCCGTTCGGCAAGGTCACCTGCCATTTTAACGACAATTTTTTTAATTTCATCTTTGGTCAGCGGCTTGAATAGAACCGTGTCATCAATCCGGTTCAAGAATTCCGGGCGGAACTTGCGGCGCAATTCACCGAGCACCTGTTTTCTCGTTGTCCCGCTGATTTCCCCGTCGGCTGTCAGGCCTTCAAGCAAATAGTCCGAGCCGATATTTGAAGTCATGATGATGACCGTATTTTTAAAATCAACGCGCCGTCCTTTTGAATCAGTCAATTGGCCGTCGTCAAGCATTTGCAGAAGCAGATTGAAAACATCGGGATGGGCTTTTTCCACTTCATCGAGCAAGATGACTGAATATGGCCTGCGCCTTACCGCTTCAGTCAGTTGGCCCCCTTCTTCATATCCCACATATCCTGGAGGAGCTCCGATCAGGCGGCTGACAGCATGTTTCTCCATGTACTCAGACATATCAATGCGGATCATCTGCTCTTCACTGTCGAAAAGAGTATCGGCAAGCGTACGTGCTAATTCTGTTTTACCTACACCGGTAGGGCCGAGGAACAGGAATGAGCCGATTGGCCGCTTCGGATCCTTAATGCCGGCACGGGCGCGGATGACTGCATCGCTGACGCGTTCAACTGCTTCCTCCTGTCCGATTACACGTTCATGGAGGATGTCCTCAAGCTTCAGCAGTTTTTCACGTTCCCCTTCCACAAGCCGTGATACCGGAATTCCTGTCCAGCGTGAAACGATATCGGCAATCTCCTCTTCTGATACTTCCTCCCGAAGCAGCCGGGTATCCTTCCGCTTTTGTTCAAGCTGGGCTTCTGTATCCCGCAATTGTTTTTCAAGCTGAGGAATCCTCCCGTGCCTCAGTTCGGCTGCTTTGTTCAAGTCGTATTTTTGTTCGGCGTCCTCTAATTCCCGGCGAGCTTTTTCAAGCGACTCGCGCAATTCCTGCACCATGCCGATTTCCTTTTTCTCTTCTTCCCAGCGGGCCTTCATCGCTCCCGCCTCTTCTTTCAGGTCGGCAAGTTCTTTTTGAATGGCCTGAAGACGCAACTGGCTGGCTTCATCTTTTTCCTTCGTAAGGGCAGCTTCTTCAATTTCAAGCTGCATGATTCTCCTCGTCACTTCATCAAGTTCGCTCGGCATTGAGTCGATTTCTGTACGGATCATTGCACAAGCTTCATCCACCAGGTCAATTGCTTTATCCGGCAGAAAACGGTCCGTAATATAGCGGTTGGACAGGACAGCGGCACTGACCAGGGCACTGTCATGGATGTTGACGCCGTGATGGATTTCAAAGCGTTCTTTTAATCCCCTTAAAATCGATACTGTATCTTCAACGTCCGGTTCGCTTACCTGGACCTGCTGAAAGCGGCGCTCGAGTGCCGGATCTTTTTCAATGTGCTGCCGGTATTCGTCAAGGGTGGTTGCTCCGATACAATGCAATTCCCCGCGCGCAAGCATTGGCTTGAGCATGTTGCCGGCATCCATCGCACCTTCCGATTTTCCGGCTCCGACAATCGTATGGAGTTCATCGATGAACAGCAGGATCCGGCCGTCGCTCTTTTTCACTTCCTGCAGGACAGCTTTCAGCCGTTCTTCGAATTCACCCCGGTATTTCGCACCGGCGACAAGTGCGCTCATATCGAGGGAAAACACAATTTTATCCTTTAATCCTTCCGGCACGTCCCGTCGGATGATTCGCTGTGCGAGCCCTTCGACAATTGCCGTTTTCCCGACACCGGGTTCACCGATCAGGACAGGATTGTTCTTCGTTTTCCTGGACAGGATACGGATGACCCTTCTGATTTCGCTGTCCCTGCCGATCACCGGATCGAGTTTGCCGCCCCGCGCTTCAGCAACAAGGTCGCGGCCATACTTTTTCAAAGCATCGTAGGTGACTTCCGGTGTCTGGCTTGTGACCCGCTGGTTGCCGCGCACCTCCATCATCGCTTTCAAAAGACTTTCCCGCGTAATGCCGAATTCTCTGAACAGCCGTGAAGTGCCATCATGCTCAACTGATGAGGCAGCGAGCAATAGATGTTCGACAGAAATGTATTCATCCTCAAGCTTTTTCATTTCATCTTCTGCCTGGACGAGCAATTTTTGCAAAGGGGCAGTGATATATATGTTTCCGGCCGCTGCTGCCGACCCAGATACTTGCGGCTTCTTGTCCAGAAGGGCCGAAAGCCTTTCCTCCATATTGCCGCTGCTGATGCCCATCCGTTCAAATATCCTGCCGGCCAGACCTTCTTTCTGACCGAGCAGGGCAAGAAGCAAGTGCTCTACATCCACTTGCTGATGCTCGTGCTTGATTGCCAGTGATTGTGCATCCATAACCGCTTCCTGTGACTTTTGCGTAAACTTATTCAAATCCATTTCGTGTCACTCCTTTAAGGAAATGGTGAGTTCTCACATGTTTGTTTGACCTATTTTGACCTTTATGATTCTATTATGGATGATAAGGGAGGAATTGGCAAGTCTGAAGTGCAAAGTAGTGCAAAGTGACAGGCGCCTGTCGAATGTTTGTCGAACGGACATACAAAGTGACAGGCACCTGTCGAATGGGCTGCATCAAAAAAGCAATCCGGGACGGATTGCTTTCAAGGCTTACGTTTATATGACCATTTCCGGTTATGGTTAGAGGTTTCAGGGAAGGTGTCCCCTTTACTGAGATGAACCGACTTCGGCTTTAACACCATACTGCCCGTTTCCCCGATTTCCACATATACTCCATTGTTGGGTGCTTTATCTCCCGGGTTGAATTGATGCTGCTGTCCCACGTGATCCCCTCCTTTTCCGCTCTTTACGGAATAGAATGTCCAGAAAGACGTGAAACATGCGGATCTCCCGCAGGCAGACAGCAGCAAATCAGGGGCATCATATGAATTCCCGAATTCCCGACTGTCGTTTACCACCAGAAGTATGGCAATGTTGACAGGGCAGTGATGGCAGCGAGAGGCAGGATTAGGCGCCGGAAGCCGTAGCCCGGATAATATGGATAGAATCCTCCATATGGATAAAATCCGTATCCATACCCGCCAACCCTTTCACCTGCTTCCATACCGCCAGCTTTTTCCGGAACATCAAGTGTCACCGTCTGGAAATCAACATTCACAATGATGCCATGCAGTTCGTGTCCGTTATTCATCTGCACGCGAACATAGGTGTTCATGTGTTGCTTGCATAGATCGTACATATGTCTTTCATGCATATCCATGATCAATCCCCTCCTCATCTGCAGGGTATGCGCCCATCATGAAATGGTGCTTGTGTCTTCCCGCATATCCAGCGGCTTGAAGACGAATATTTTCACATAAGTTATTTACAAAAGAGGAGCATGTATTGTTTAATGAATGAGTATGAATGTAAGGCAGTCCATTCGCAGAACTGGAGGAAGCTATTGTGGGATTAGAAAATACCTGGATTATACTAAAATATTTGTTCCTTGGAATTTTCCAGGGATTCACAGAACCGATTCCGATTTCATCAAGCGGTCACCTTGTCATTGCGCAGGAGATGCTTGGAATCGACCTTCCCGGGTTGACATTTGAAGTGCTTGTCAACTTCGCATCACTGCTTGCTGTATTGCTTATTTACCGGAAAGATTTGATCCGGCTTATCATAAACGGTTTATCCTTTATTACAACCCGCTCCGATCGGGCACGCAGTGATTTTAATTTTATTCTCTATTTGATCATCGGAACGATTCCTGCGGGAGTCATCGGTGTTTTGTTCGGTGATTATATTTCCGACAAGCTTGCCGGAATCAAAACTGTCGGCATAACGCTGCTGGTCACCGGTCTTGCATTATGGATCATCCGAAAAATGCGCGGTCACCGGCTCGATGCCGATCTTTCTTTCCTTGATGCAATCATAGTCGGCCTTGCCCAGGCAGTGGCCCTCATCCCTGGAATCAGCCGTTCAGGGGCCACAATTGTCGCGGCAATGGGTCTCGGCATGAACCAGGAAACGGCACTTCGCTTTTCTTTTTTGCTGTTCATCCCGATAAGTGTTGGTACGATGGTATTTTCCTTTTCCGATTTAATGAATACACCTGATCTTGGGAGCATGTGGGTTCCGTACACTGTAGCTTTCATTGGTTCACTTGTCGCTTCTTATTTCTCCTTAAAGTGGTTTATGAACGTAATGGCAAAAGGCAACTTGATCATTTTTGCTGTCTACTGCTTTGTCGCAGGGACAGCCGTACTGTTATTTTCATAAAAAACTAGTAGAAAAGGTGCCGATGCCCTCGGTACCTTTTTTTGTAATTACGATGCTTCAGCCAGTTTCCCGTGATATAATGAAGAATGTTATTTATAAGGATTCATTTGATTAAAAACCGCTTTCCGTACTTTCCAGCAAAAGATCCTGCTATTCATCGAACCTCCCAATTATGATTTCGCTCAGCTCGTTTTTTCTGCAAAAAGTACAGCGATTCCTTATAAATGGAATATATAACATATATGTTGGCTGGCAGTTTCGGTTAATTCCGATCCTCCTTTAAAGACCAATGTAAAGGTGGCTTTTTATGAATGAAATAACAGCAAGAAACAGCAAGTTATCGTCACAGTTGATTGATCTGCTGCAGTCTGTTAACCATACATTAGAAATTGAAAAAGGATGCTTTCTTTTTCAGGAAGGAACAGAAGCAAATGAACTCTTCATCTTGAATTCAGGACGCATCCAGGTCAGTAAGGTGAGTGCTGACGGGCGGGAGTTGACCTTCAGGCTGTGCGGGCCAGGTGATATTATCGGAGAACTTACCCTGTTTTCAGAGGGCGCGAAACATTTACTGAATGCTCGTGCACTTGAGGATGGGGAAGTGTCCGTCATTAATAAAGACGAACTTGAGGCTAAGCTGCTTGAAAACAGCGTATTGGCATTTGAATTCATGAAATGGATGAGCGAGCACTTCCGCCGCACCCAGACGAAGCTCAGGGATCTCGTGCTCCACGGCAAAAAAGGAGCGCTTTACTCAACGCTGGTCCGAATGTCGAACAGTTACGGGTATGAAAAAAAGGATGGCATCCTGATTGACTTGCCCTTCACAAACCAGGAGCTTGCCAACTTTGCAGGCACGGCACGGGAAAGTGTCAACCGCATGCTTGGCGACCTCCGTAAAAAAGGGATCATTTCCGTCAATAAAGGGAAAATTACCATCCATGATCTTCAATATATTAAAGACGAAATAAACTGTGAAGATTGTCCGGCCGACTTATGCAACATAGACTAACACAAAAGAAGCAACGGCCGTAAAGTAAACTGAATTCACAATTTCCGTTACCCCGATCTGAATCGGGGTTTTATTTTTGCCGTAATAAATGACCGCTCTGATTGCACTGAATACATAGGCAAGTGCAATAAGAGGTTCAAAAAGGAGTGCAGCGAGAATGATGCCAAGGTGATAGCCCCACGACTTCCATCGGTAGGCAGGATTTTTCTTTTCCCTGATCAGTGATTTGACAAAGAACGTGCTGCCGATGAAGAAAAGGACTGACAACCCCCACACCACAAATGCCTCCCAGGTAAACAACAGGCCGCTTCCAATATAGTAGGAAGCTGCAGCCCCGACCGACATGGAACTGATTGCTGCCGCATCATTAAAGAAGGACCGTTCCTGGTTGCGCCGTGAAAAGTGGATATTAACAAGGAAAAATGGAAGCATGAATCCGGCAAGCAGGAACAGCTTCGGATGCGAGAAAACAACAGGCAGCAAAATCGCACCTGCAGCAGCCGCATATTTCAAAAACCAGCTTCGGTAATAGGCGACCTTCTTTCCTTTAAACATCAGCAAAAGCGGGTATGTCGCCAGGTATAACGCCACCCAGCCTCCAAGCAGAGGAAGATGCCACCAGGAAGCGCCTCCCTGTGCCATCCCTATAAAAAATGGAACAAACAGCATTGCCCATGCACCATGCTGCTTCGGCATAAATAATTTCATCCTTACCACCCCGGTATGTTGATTTCATATCCATTATATATAGAAGAAACTCGGAAAAGTGTGCGATTCATCACACTATTATCGCCAAACCACATACTGTTTATGACAATATTTCGAATGGGCTCTTTATGAAGGAAGATTTGCCGTACGAAGAATTTAGGAAGGATGAGGTTTGGAGGTTGATTCTGAAACCAGACCCGGAAATATAGAAAGCACAGGAATTAAGCCCTGTGCGTGTCATTTCATGATCATCGAAACGGCACATTGGCTGAAGGCCGCTCCAGGTCTCTTTTTATCAGGTGAAAGGAAGAACTCCTCATGAAAATAAGACGAAGAATACCTGTGTAAAAAAGAAGCATAATGCCTGATATTTGGTCGATGATATTCGTTAGTATTCTAATATACCCGGTAAAGGGCCATATGACAATGAAAAAGAAGATACTGTATCCCAGAACCTGGTCGGTGAGAGCCGCATTTTCCATCAGTTGGATATCTGGGTTCAGTACGGCAAGGCTTAAAAGCCATTGGAGCACGATGTCCGCTGTCCCGTTAAGGAGCGAACCTGCAGTAGAGATACCAAGAACAATAAGTGTCAAGAGCGCTGTCTTTTCAAAAAAGTTCCTCCCGTCTTCATTGCATTGCCGGATATATGCATCATCATAATGCCAAACGATTCCCATAAATAAAATGGCGATTGCCATGTACGGCAAAACCATCCATAAAATCATACTGCCAAGATTCATTGAAGCCACCTCTTCCTGTCAAATGCTCACGGTAATATTGTACATTTCGTGAACAATAAAAGGCTGTGACAAAAGTCACAGCCAGCAGGTTTTTCTTCATAGTTTATTCATGTTTATGTGAATGGTGTAGCAAACCTTGTGAAAAAGAAATCTCTTCCACCCTTTTATGCCTTTGCTTTTTCCCGCAGCGCTTTTGGGATATACGTGCAGAACGGTTCACTTTCCAGGTAATCGCCCGTGATTGCATAAGCTCTTGAGCGTGAACCGCCGCATACCCGCCTGAATTCGCAAACTCCGCACTTCCCTTTGTACAAATCAGGATTGCGCAGCGATTTGAACAGATCCGAGTTACGGTAAATGTCAGCAAGACCCTGTTCACGGACATTACCGCCTTTGATCGGCAGCAAGCCGCTTGGATATACATCGCCAATATGGGAAATGAAAACGAAGCCGTTTCCGTCATTGACCCCCTTCGGAGCCCGGCCAAGTCCGTCAATTGTTCCTGTCATTCCGTTCAATAGCGCATTTTCATAATGGATATCACCTTTAGTGTCATGTTCTTCGCGCATCTTATTTTGAATGACGACCCGGCGGAAATGCTGGGCAGCTGTTGTTTTGATATCAAACGACACCCGCTTGCTTAACCGGTACAGCCAGTTGAACACTTTCTCGTGCTCAACAGGTGAAATCATATCTTTTTCCTGACCCCGTCCGACCGGCACAAGGAAAAACACACTCCATAGCACGGTGCCGAGTTTCTCAACGAGATCTGCCATCTCTTCAAGATAGTCGATGTTATAACGAGAAATCGTTGTATTGATCTGAACCGGAATATCAAGCTCATGCAAGTACTCAATCGACTTCATCGTCAAATCAAACGATCCGCTGAATCCCCGGAAGCTGTCATGTACTTCCGCAGTCGGTCCATCGAGGCTGAACGCCCACCTTGAAAGCCCGACTTCTTTTGCTTTTTCGATCGCTTCTTTCGTGACATTCGGTGTAGCGCTCGGTGTCATCGAAACACGGATGCCTTTTTTAATGGCATAATCGGCCAGTTCATATACGTCCTCCCTCATAAGCGGATCCCCGCCGGAAAACACAAGCATCGGATTATCCATTTCATATATCTCATCAATCATGGCTTTGCCTTCTTCAAACGACAATTCGCGAGGATCGCGCCGATACTGGGCTTCTGCCCGGCAATGAAGACACTTCAATTCACAGGCGCGTGTCAATTCCCATATCACAATAAACGGATTTTCATTATAGTCTCGAGACTTCATCGTTCATCCCTCCCATTTCGCCTTGATTATAACCCAGGCGGATTTCTGAAAAAGTGATATATGTCATAGTGTAAAGGAAGAAAGGCGGTAAACAGCACGGGTATAGTGACAATACTGTGAAGCGGGCAGGAGGATTATGCAGATAAACCCGTGCGGCGGCAGTCGGAAGGAATGAATAAGACTGGGTGGAATTAGTGAATGTTTGAGAGGGTTGAAGCTGGTTGCGGCGGTCTGGCCGGCAGCGGGGGGGAGAGATCGTGGTTGACCTGGCAGGTGCCGGTCGCCGGCGGCGCAGCACCACCGAGCCTTAGTTTGGTGTGATAACTGACTGCCAGCAGATACACCCTTTCAATATGCGGCGTGAAAACCATGGTATACGGCGCGAAAGCTGACTTCCGGCAGGACATCCTTCCATTTGCGGCACGAAAATCCAAGGTATGGCGTGAAACCTGCCAGTTATGGCGCGAAAGGAAGGCTTTGGCGTGAAACTACTCCTCTTCGGCGCGTAACAAACGGAAAAAGGCGTGAATCCCGACGGATTCGGCGGGAAAAT
>NZ_LWBL02000012.1 GCF_001644195.2 Bacillus marinisedimentorum
CCACTAGTCTTGCAAAAAGCTACCTAATTTTGGCTATTCCATCAATTTGTGTAGAACAAAAACAAGAGCCGTGTAAGCATCATTTATTAAAAAGTAATTATCTTGATTAAATTCAATTTTTTAACATCCATTTTTGCTGTGAAGATGAAAAAATAGGAACACCGTCTTACTTGTAGACGAGTTACCAATTTTTTCTTATTTTAAAAGTTTATGACTTTCTTCGGTTTATACTTTTTAGGGTGCTTTCTTGGCCGGCCGGGTTTTCCTTTCTTTTTGCGTCCTTTTGATGATCGGGTTGGTCGGCGGTGTAGCACCTCCATAAACCTCTCCCAGGAGCTAAACCAATAATGTCGTAAAAGCTTCAACACTTCCCAGGTGGTTTTCGTTGTTTCCGAAAGAATCTTGATCCACTCACATAACGCATAGGCAATCATAATGATGTAAATCTGGTTCCAAACGGCCTCTGGTTTATGGTTGAACCATTTTACAACCTTTAAGTGCTGCTTGATCCATTTGAAGAATAGCTCAATTCTCCATCTTAGCCGGTAGATCTCTGCAATGTCAGAGGCTTCCAAGTCCCATCGGTTCGTCACTACCCGGTATTTTCTTTGTTTATCATCGACGTACTCAATCAACCGAAGATAAAAAGACTGGTCTTGTTCAGGATCTCGTATTACCACTTTTGCATCGGTTAAGATGGACTCTTTGTCTGTAACTTGCTCACTGACGATTGACAGCCTTGAATTTGCATTGACACGTGCGACAAAGTGAATCCCGTCTTGATCCCACTGGTGGTACAAATGATATTTGATATATCCCCGATCGAATACATATGTGGCATTTTTATCGTCAACGAGATGCTCGACTGCTTCTTTATCAGACACAGCCGCCGTAGAAGGCACGACCTTATCGGACAGCGTGGTTTTTAAATCGATCAGCTTCAAGCGGGTGTGAAGTTTCACACCATTTTTTTCTTTCGAAGCATAAGCCCACTTGGCTCTTCCCGGCAGTCTGATTTCAGAGGCATCAATGATGTTTAACACTCCAATATCCGGGAGGCCACACTTGGAAGCATGGTGTTTCCCCACCTGCACGACCAGGCTTTCATATAACGATTTAAGGTAATCTATCGGTAACCTTTCAAGCTTTCGGTGAAGTGTCGATGGATGAACAGGATCAATCTCAAGAAATGCTTGGAAGTCCTCATTGGCACGAAGATTCTCAGAAATACTGTCTAGTGACTCACGCTGGTGGAGTTGGGCC